>JAWVGK010000394.1:0-4481 GCA_033855155.1 Solirubrobacteraceae bacterium
CACGCGGCGCCGCGGGCGGCGCGGTCACGCAGCGCCGTCACCTCGCGCCGACGCGCACCTCGGCCTCCACCATCCGCCGCAGGTCGCGCGCGTTGCGCGGCGCGAAGACCTCCCAGTCGTTGTTGAAGTACGCGTACACGTCGAGCCCCGAGTCGCTCCAGCCGGCAATCCGCCGCGCCCACTCGCGCAGCTCGGTCTGCGAGTAGTTGCCGCGCCGGCCGCGCCGGCCGTGGTGAAAGCGCACGAAGGTGAAGTCGGCGGTGATCTCATGCGACTGGAAGTCCAGACCGGGACGATCGCCGATCGCCAGCGCCACGCCGTGCCAGCGCAGCAGCTCGTAGACCTCGCCGCAGAACCACGACGGGTGGCGAAACTCGAACGCGTGACGCCCCGGCGGCAGCGCCTCCAGCGCGAGCGCGAGGCGCTCGTCGTCGCGCTGGAAGTTCGGCGGCAACTGCCACAGCATCGGCCCGAAGCGCCCGGCCTGCGCGAGCGGGGCGAGCGGCTCGTACAGGCGCCGCACGCCGCGGTCGAGGTCGGTCAGGCGCTTCATGTGCGTCAGGTAGCGCGACGCCTTGATCGCAAAGCAGAACCCCTCCGGCGTCTGGCGCGCCCAGCGCTGCACCACCTCGGCGCGCGCCAGCCGGTAGAACGTCGTGTTGACTTCGACGGTGTCGAAGACCGACGCGTAGTGCTCCAGCCAGCGCGACGGCGCCAGCCCCTTGGGATAGAAGATCCCGCGCCACGAGGCGTAGTTCCAACCGCTGCAGCCGATCCGGATCACAGCCGCCGAAGTACCCGCTGCGGCGCGTCGCCGCGCGCGTGCGAGCGCCCGCCGACGTCCGTGCGATGGCGCACCGACACTGCTCTACGCTAGGGCCGGGTCAGCCATGCGCATCGCGATCGACATCGACTCCACGCTGCATCACTACTGGGATCTGCTGTCGGCCGCGGCCCTGCGGCGCTTCGGCATCGACCTGCCCTACGAGGAGCAGCTGGTCTGGGGCATCACGCGCCTGCGTCCGCACCAGCTGCACCTCTGCATCCAGGAGACGCACTGCGACGCGGCGATCCTCGGGGGCAAGCCCTACCCGCACGCCGTCGAGACCGTCGCCGCGTGGCGCGCAGCCGGTCACTACATCCACATCACCAGCCACCGTGACCCGCACACCTACGACGCGACGGCGCGCTGGCTGGAGCAGATCGGGCTGGCGTACGACGACCTGCACACCTCCCACGACAAGGTCGGGCGCTGCCTGCAGCTCGGCATCGAGCTGCTGATCGACGACAGTCCCGAGAACCTCGCCCAGGCGATCGAGCACGGCCTGATCGTCGCGACGATCAGCCATCCGTGGAACCGCGACGTCTGCGAGGAGGAGGACGTCATCTGCGCCGACGACTGGTACGACCTCGAGCAACGCCTGGATCCGCTGCTGCGCCGTCGCGCCGAGGTGTGACGCATCTCACCCTGCTGCGCCCGGTTACGACCGGCACGTCTCCTACAGTGATCCGCGATCCGCTGGACCTCGCACGGTTCCGGAAATGCGCCGCTCTCACATCCTCGTCGCCGTCGCCGCACTCACCGTCGTGCTGCTCTGCTCGGGCAGCGTCCTCGCCTATGACGCAAGCCGCAAGGACGCGATCGCGCGCGGCGTCACCGTCGGCGCCGTCGACGTCGGCGGCCTGTCCGCCGCCGCCGCCCGCGCGAAGCTGCGGGCGAGCATGCTCGACAGGCTGCGGCGCCCGCTCGTCATCCTGGCGGGCGAGCGCCGCTTCCCGCTGACCGCACGCGAGGCGCACGTCGATGTCGATGTCGACGAGATGGTCGCGGCGGCGATCCGCCGCGGGCGCGCGGGCTCGATCGTCTCGCGCACCTGGCGCGGCCTGACCGGCGGCGCGGTCGACGCGAGCGTCACGCCGCGGGTCGGCTACTCGCGCCCCGCCGTGCAGCGCCTGGTCGACCGGGTGCGCACGTCGATGTCGCGCGAGCCCGTCGACGCGAACATCTCGGTCGCCGGCGACCGCGTCAAGATGCGCCACTCGGTCAGCGGCCTGGCCGTCGACCCCCGGCGCCTGCGCGCGAAGGTCCAGCACGCGCTGGTCAACGACATCGTCGGCGAGCGCGCGGTCCGCGCCGACCTGCGCAGGATCTCACCAAAGGTCACGACGAAGCGCCTGGCGTCGAAGTACCCGGTCGTCCTGACGGTCGACCGCGCGCAGTTCCGCATCACCCTCTTCAAGAAGCTCAAGAAGGCCGTCACGTACCCGATCGCCGTCGGACAGGCCGGGCTCGAGACGCCCGCCGGGCGCTACGAGATCCACAACAAGGCCGTCAACCCGGCGTGGAGCGTGCCGAACTCGTCGTGGGCTGGCTCGCTCGCCGGCTCGGTGATCCCGGGAGGCGCACCGAACAACCCGCTCAAGGCCCGCTGGCTGGGCGTCTACGACGGCGTCGGCGTCCACGGCACCGACGCGCGCTACTCGATCGGCTCGAACGCCTCGCACGGCTGCATCCGGATGCTCGTCGAGGACGTCGTCAAGCTCTACGACCAGGTGCCGGTCGGCACCCCGATCTTCATCAACTGACGGCGAGGCCCGCTCCGACGTCCGCCGGGTCGACCTCCTCCCAGCCTCGCGACAGCAGCAGCTCGTGATGGGTGCAGTGGCGCATCACGAGCGTCCCGATGAAGATCCCGCGCTCGCGCTTGCGCATGATCGCGTACCACAGCGTCGAGGCGTCGCCCGTGCCCTGGATGCGCAGCCATGGCCGCGGCGGCGGGTCGCTGCCATCGGTGACGCCCGCCGCGACGAGCTGGTGCTGCGTCGCGACGGCGCCGCGATCGGTGTCGATGAAGAAGACGCCCATCCGCAGCGAGGCTAGTGCAACGTGCTCCCCTCCGTCACGGGTAACACTCCGGATTTTGATAGATCGGCGCTGGCCGACGATCATGTGCCTTGCCCGTCGGCACCGGCAGCCGGGATCGGGCGTGCAGGCAGCGCGCGTCCTGCGTCGAACGACGTTGACGCGGATGAACCCCAACCCCAACGCCAACGCCCACGCCACCACCGACATCGACGACGACACGAGCACCGCCTGGCGCCTGGCGATCGTGCGCTTCGACGAGGATCTTCGCCGTCGCGGCTCCGCGCTGAAGACGCGCAACGCCTACGGCTCGGACCTGCGCCAGTTCGCGGACTGGGCGAGCACCGAGCACGCCGAGCCCACGAGCGTCACGCACCGCGTGCTGCGCCGCTACGCCGCGGCGCTGTCCGAGCGCCGCGCCGCGCCCGCGACGGTCGCGCGCAAGCTCGCCGCGCTGCGCTCGTTCTTCGCGATGCTGCGCGAGCACGGCGAGATCGCGGCCAACCCCGCCGACCTGCTGGCCGCGCCGAAGCTCGCCTCCGACCTGCCGAGCGTGCTGGCGCCCGAGCAGATCAGCCGCCTGCTCGACCGCATCCCCGCGTCGACGCCGCTGGAGCTGCGCGACCGCGCGCTGTTCGAGGTCGCCTACGCGAGCGGCCTGCGCGCCGAGGAGCTCGTGCGCCTCGACGTCGGCTCGGTCGACTTCGGCTCCGAGCAGCTGCGCGTCGAGGGCAAGGGCTCCAAGACGCGCATGGTGCCGGCCGGCGAGCCCGCGCTGGCGGCGGTCGCGCGCTATCTCGAGCGCGCCCGCGGCGCCCTCTCGCAGCGCGCCGACGAGCCGGCGCTGTTTCTGTCGAAGTCCGGGCGCAGGCTGTCGACGTCGGACATCCGTAGGCGCCTGAGCGTCTGGTCGCGACACGCCGCGATGCAGGGCGCGGTCCATCCGCACGTGCTGCGTCACTCCTTCGCGACGCACCTGCTGGAGGGCGGGGCGGACCTTCGGACGATCCAGGAGCTGCTGGGTCATGCCTCCGTCTCCACGACGCAGACCTACACTCGGGTAGAGTCGGCGCGCCTGAAGGTCGCGTACGCGCGAGCGCACCCCAGGGCATGAGGGCCATGGAGACCAACGTCAAATCAATCGAGCTGAAGGATCTTTGGCGCCGCTACAAGCGCGACGGGGACGAGCGCGCGCGCGAACGGCTCGTGATCGCCTACTCGCCGCTGGTCAAGTACGTCTCCGGCCGGATGGCGTCCGGCCTGCCGGCGCACGTCGAGGAGGCCGACCTCATCTCCTACGGTCTCGGCGGGCTGATCTCGGCGATCGAGCGCTTCGAGCTCGAGCGCGAGATCAAGTTCGAGACCTACGCGATCACCCGCATCAAGGGCGCGATCATCGACGAACTGCGGTCGCTGGACTGGGTGCCGCGCTCGGTGCGCGCGCGTGCACGGGCGATCGAGCGCGCCAACGCGAAGCTCGAGCACAAGCTCCAGCGCGCGCCGACCGACGACGAGATGGCCGACGAGCTCGAGATGACCGTCGGCGACTTCCAGGACGCGCTGCTGCAGATCTCCAACTCGACGATCGCCGCGCTCGACGAGCTGTGGACGGTGTCCG
>JAWVGK010000395.1:0-6362 GCA_033855155.1 Solirubrobacteraceae bacterium
GCGACGCGCGGCATGATCGACGTGCCGCCGCCGACGCGCACCTCGACGCCGCGCACGCCGTCGCGCTCGCGGGCGAGGTAGGCGATGTCGTGGATGCCGGTCAGCGAGCGGTCCGCATCGGGCGCGCCGTCGAACGCCGTCTTGATCTTGCGCGGCATCATCTGCGTCGTGGGGTGGCGCACGAAGTAGCGCACGTACGCGCCGGCGTACGGCGTGAGGTCGAAGACCTCGTCCACGCAGACGCCGGCCCACGGGTCGCCGGTGACGTTGCGCACGGTGTTGCCGCAGCCCTCGCGCGAGGACAACCCCGCATCCGACAGCTCGCGGATCGCCGCGGCGGCGTCGGGCAGCGGCACGTGGTGCAGCTGGATGTTCTGGCGCGTCGTGATGTGGCCCTTGTTCAGCGGCACGTACTTCTCGATGACGTCGGCGAAGGCATCGAGCTGGTCGGGCGTGATGCCGCCCCACGGCAGCTTCACCCGGATCATCTGCACGGCCGCCTGGCGCTGCCCGTAGACGCCCTGCTTGAGGCGGAACTTGATGAACTCCGTCTCCTCGACGTCGCCGCGCAGGTAGCGCTGGGACTCGGTGTCGAAGTCGTCGAACTCGCGCTCGATGATCGGGATGATGTGGCCTGGGACGTCCTCGCGAACCTCGGGGTTCTCGAGCGTTCCCTGGCGGCCGGCGGTCGAGCTGGGCTCCATGGGCTTCAGGACTCCGTGGTGGCGTGCAGAACCGGGGATGATACAGGCAAATTCCGGTCCGTAATCAGGAATATGATCGCGCCATCGTCCGGCGGCCGTGGGCTAGCCTCCCGGCGCGTGCCGGAGCTCCTCGTCCTCGACCACGACAGCGTCCTCGCGGCCGTCTCGCCGGCCGCCGCGATCGAAGTCACCCGCGCGGCGTTCCTCGAGCACCACCACGGCAACTGGACGATGCCGGCGAAGGTCTACGTCCACAGCCCGCCCTACGGCGACTTCCGCGCGATGCCGGCGCTCGGCGGCGGCTTCGCGCTGCTGAAGTGGATCACGTCGTTTCCGGACAATCCCGCGCGCGGGCTGCCGACCGTCAACGGCGTCGTCTGCCTGTCGGATGCGCGCACGGGCCTGCCGCTGGCGCTGCTCGACGCGCCGGCCGTGACCGCGCTGCGCACGGGCGCCGTCGCCGCCGTCGCGACGCTCGCGCTCGCGCGCGAGGACGCCCGCAGCGTCGGCATCGTCGGCTGCGGCCTCAACGGGGCATGGGTCGCGCGCTGCATGGCCGCCGCCGGCTACGGCGCCGGCGTCTGCTGCGACCCGCGCGCCGAGGCCGCCGAGGCGCTCGCCGCGGAGCTCGGCTGGAGCGCCGGGGACCGCGCCGCCGCGCTGGGCTGCGACGTCGTCTGCTGCGTCACGCCGGGCGCGGAGGTCGTCGTCGACGAGGCCGACCTGCGCGCGGGGCAGCACCTGAACATGCTCGGCGCGGACGGGTCGGGCAAGGCCGAGGCGAGCCTCGCGGCGGTGCGGGCCTGCGAGCTGTACTGCGACGAGTGGGAGCAGGCGTCGCACGGCGGCGAGCTCGCCGGCGCCGTCCGCGCCGGCCTCGTCGCGCGCGACCGGGTCACGCCGCTCGGCGCGGTGCTCGCCGGCGACGCGGTCGGGCGCAGCGCGGCGCACGCGGTGACGATGTTCGACTCGACGGGCCTGGCGATCCAGGATCTCGCCGTCAGCGTCGCCGCGCTGGCGGCCGCGCGGGATGGCCGGGTGAGGGCGGGCACGCTGCGGCTGTAGGTCAGGCGACGGTCGTGTCGCCTATGCCTCGGATCGCGCGGCATAGGCGACACGAGCGTCCGGCTTGCGCTCAGAACGGCAGCAGGGGGACGTCGCCCCAGACCGCCCAGACGGCGAAGGCGACGGCCGCCAGCAACACCGCGATGACGGTCAGGACGCGCTCGATCTTCGTCGTCGCGGCGGCCTTGCGCTTCGCCGCCTCGCCCTTCTCGATCGCCGTGTCGAGCAGCCGCTCGGCCCACGCGAACTCCAGCGACAGGACCGCGAGCCCGACGGGGATGACGACGAACGCGGGCCCAGGCGCGAGCAGCATCGCGATCCCCGCGAGCAGGATCGTGAAGCCCGCGACGACGTACAGCAGGCGGATCGGCTTGGGTCGCCGCAGGTGACGCTCGCGCTGCGCGCGCAGGCGCTCGGGCAGCGTCGGCTTGTCGGCTGGTTTCGTGGCCACCGCGTCGCAGCGTAGTCGGCCGGCGAGCCGCGGCGCCCGGTCAGGCCGCCAGCGCGGGGTCGGCCGCGCCGTCGCCGTCGGCGGCCGGGGCGCGGGCCTCGGGCACGAAGCTCATCGCGCGCTCGGCGAGCGCCGTGATCGTGAGGCTCGGGTTGACGCCGACGTTCGCCGGCACGACCGAGCCGTCGCAGACGAGCAGGTTCTCGTAGCCGAAGACGCGATGGCGCGCGTCGACGACGCCCTCCTCGGGCGACCGCGCGATGACCGCGCCGCCGAGGATGTGCGCCGTCGTCGGGATGCTCGCGATCGCTTCCAGGATCGAGCTCTGCGGTACGCCGTCGATCTCCTCGGCGATCCACTTGGCGGCTGCGTTGGCCACCGGGATGAACGTCGGCATCGGCTTGGCCGGGTTCTGCTCGGTCTGCAGGCGCATCGCGCCGAAGCGGCCGGGTCGCGGGCGCAGCGCGATCGCGTTGTCGAGCGTCTGCATGACGAGCAGGATGATCGTGCGCCGCGACCATGCGCGCGGGTCGCACAGGCGCGCGAACTGGCGCGGGTGGCGCAGCGCCGCGGCGAGCAGCTTCAGCGGGCGCGTGAGCTTCGTGCCGTCGCCGACGAGCAGCGTGTGCAGCAGGCTCATCCCGTCGCCCGCGTGGCCGTAGCTGACGGTCTCGATGTGCGTGTTCTCGTCCGGGAAGATCGAGCCGCTGATCGCGACGCGCTTGCCGTAGTCGACGCTGTCGTCCTTGGCGGTGACCGCGAGCAGCGCTTCGCTGTTGGTGCGCACGAGCTCGCCGAGGCGCGGCGAGACGTCCGGCAGCGAGCCGTTGTGGCGGCAGCGCTGCAGCAGCTTGTTGGTTCCGAGCGCGCCGCCGGCAAGCACGACGGCGCCGGCGGTCTGCACGTGGCGCGACTTGCGCAGCCATGCGCCCGTACGCTCGGTCGTGACCGCGTAGCCGTCGGAGCCGTCGCCGGCGCCGAGCGGGCGGACGTCGACGACGGTGCGCTCGGGCATGACGCGCGTGCCGCCGCGCTCGGCGAACCACAGGTAGTTCTTGGGCAGCGTGTTCTTCGCGCCGGTCGGGCAGCCGACCATGCAGCGCCCGCAGCCGATGCAGCCCGTGCGCCGCGGCCCGTCGCCGCCGAAGTACGGGTCGTCGACGGTCACGCCGGGGGGCCCGAAGAAGACCCCGACGCGCGTCTTGGAGTAGCTGCCGGCGACGCCGATGTGCTCGCCGAACGCGCGCAGCATGTCGTCTGCGGGGTCGTCGGTCGCCACCGTCGCGACGCCGAGCATCCGCTCGGCCTCCTCGAAGTGCGGCTCCAGCGCGGCCTCCCAGTCCTGCTCGAGGCCGGCCCACTGCGCGTCGGCGAAGAAGCTCGGCCGCGCGCGGTACAACGTGTTGGCGTAGCCGAGGCTGCCGCCGCCGACGCCCGCGCCGCTGACGACCGACACGTCCTTGAACAGCGACAGCCGGAAGATGCCGTGCAGGCCCAGGCGCGGAGCGAAGAAGTAGCGCCGCACGTCCCACGTCGAGCGCGGGAACTCGTGATCGGCGTAGCGCCGGCCGGACTCGAACATCCCGACGCGGTAGCCCTTCTGGGTCAGCCGCAGCGCCGACACGCTGCCGCCGAAGCCGGAGCCGACCACGATCCAGTCGAAGTCGTGTTCGCGGGCCGACCGTGCCATAAGGGCAGCGTACCCTAAACATGACGGGGGCGTCATATTTACCGGGTCAGCGGACCGGGTACGGCGGATGGGTGGTGTCGACGATGTGGTCGACGCCGCTGACCTGCATGTACGCCGCGTAGCCGAAGATCAGCAGCGCGCAGGTCGCGAGCGTCGGCACGAGCAGACGCGGCCGGCGATCGAGCGTCCACGCCGCGCCGGCGTAGACGACGGGCGCGGCGATCAGCGCGATCCGGCCCCAGTCCAGCGCGAACGTCATCGCGACGACGCACAGGCCGCACAACACGAGCCCGCGGCGCGCGAAATGCAGCTCGCGCAGGGCGAGCGGCGCGAGCAGCCACAGCGGCCCGTAGATCGACAGCAGCCGGCGCGCCTCGAGATCCGGGTTGCGCAGGCCCTCGCGCAGCACCTCGATGCGGCCGCCGATCAGCGAGCCGTAGCCCGGCACCTGCTCGCGCCCGACCGTCGGGATCGCGAGGCGCAGCGCGAGGAACGCTGCCAGCGCCGGCGCCGTCGCGCCGATCGCGCGCACGAGCATCGCGCGATCCCACGGCCGCTGCGCCCAGACGGCGTAGGCGAGCGGCCCGAGGAACAGCGCCGACTCGCGGTTGCACGCGCCGACGAGCATCGTCGCGGCGAGCGCCCGCGGGCGGCGCTCGACGACGAACAGCGCGCCCGTCAGCATGACGAGCACCGTCAGCGGATCGGGGTTGCGGCCCTGGCGCAGGCTCGCGACCAGCAGCGGCGGCGACAGCACGAGCACGAACGCCAGCGCCACCGAGACGCGCCGCGAGATCCCGAGGCGCTCGAGCAGCACGAACAGGATCGCGCCCGCCGCGCCCGAGCACAGCCACGCGACGAGGCTGAAGGAGAACGTGTGCCCGAACGGCAGGACGTGCACGAGCCACGGCACGGCGATCCGGTACGCGAAGACGAACGTGTGCGGCGCGAGCGGGTCCGCCGCCATCCGCTCGTAGATGAGGTCGTCGCCGCGCGGCGAAGGCTCGTCGCGCACGAGCGCGTCGAGCAGCGCGAGCGCGATCGCGCCGGCCACGCCGATCGCGAGCGCGAGGCGCCCGGTCGACCATGCGCGCATGCTGCCGCGCTCGTCAGGCGGGTCGGACGTCGCGCGCTCGCTCATGGGGTCGTGAAGACGCGCGCCGGCCGGCCGTCGAGGCCGCGCGCGAGCGCCTCGGGCGCGACGGCCTGCGGCGCCGTCGCGCGCAGGCGCACGACGGTGAACGTCTGGCCGTCGGTGCGCGCGGCGAGCGCGAAGCCCGCGACGGGTGGTGGCAGCTCGGCGTGGCGCGGCGTCGCGAGCTCGCCGGGCGTGCGCTCGGCCAGGTCGACGTAGTCCAGCTCGACGGTTCGCGGCGCGCTCGCGGGCGCCACGCTGCGCAGCCCCGGCACGTAGTAGCCGAGCGGCACGGCCGCCGGGCCGGGCGCGACGATCAGCCGCCCCGCGACAGCGGGCCCGAGCGCCCGCGCCGCGCCGCGCCAGTCGTCGCGCTGCAGCCGCGGCTCGCGCGCGACGCCGGCGATGGCGACGAGCCCGAGCAGGCACGCCGCTGCGGCGCTCGCTGCCGCCGCGCGCGGGAAGGCGTCCGCGAGGCCGGCGAGCCCCGCGCCCGCGAGCGTCGCCGCGAGCGGCAGCACGCCGACGACGTTGCGGCTGAGCAGGTGGTCCTCGCCGGCGATCGACGCGAGGACCGGCAGCGCGAGCGCGGCGATCACGACCGCGGCCACGCGCGCGGCGTCCGTGCGCGCCGTGGCGGTCGAGGCGACGCGCCCGGCGAGGATCGCCGCGAGGCCGCCGATCGCGACGAGCATCGCGAGCGCGCTGAGGATCGTCAACAGCGTCTCGACAGGGGCGTCGTAGCCGACGAGGAACTGCTTGGGGATCTGCGCGACGCGCGTCGCCAGCGGGGTGTCGGCGATGAAGCGCGCGCTGTCGTTGGCGCGCTGGGCGAGCGCGAGCGGCGCGAGCGCCGCCGCCGCGGCGGCCGGCAGCGCGAGGGCCGCGACGCGGGCGCGCGCGCCTGGCGCCCGCAGCGCCAGCCACAGTGCCTGCGGCGCGACGAGGAACAGCGCGTAGTAGTGCGTGGCGAGCGCGAGCGCGGCGACCGCGCCCCACGCCAGCAGCCGGCGCGCGTCGCCCGGCGCGTCGAGCGCCCGCAGCCACAGCAGCGCCGACAGCGTGGCGAGCAGCACGAGCAGCGCGTAGGACCGCGCCTCCTGGCTGAACCAGACGAGCAGCGGGTTGAACGCCACCAGGGCGGCGGCCGCGAGCGCGGCGCGCTCGCCGCCGACGCGGCGCCCGAGCGCCCACGCGAGCGGGATCGTCAGCGTCCCGAGCAGCGCCGGCAGCGAGCGCATGCCCGCCTCGCCGGTGCCGCAGCCGTGCGCCCAGACCCACGCCAGCAGGTAGTACAGCGGCGGCGTCGACTCGCTG
>JAWVGK010000396.1:0-5718 GCA_033855155.1 Solirubrobacteraceae bacterium
GTGTCGCTGAGCATGCTCGTCGGGCGCGCCGAGGAGCAGCTCGGCGACCGGCCCGAGGTCGCCGCGCTCGTGCGCCGCGCGCGCGAGGAGGCCGGCGCCGCGATCGGCGAGCTGCGCGACCTCGCGCGCGGCATCGCGCCGCCGGTGCTCGCCGACCGCGGCCTCGGCGCGGCCGTGCAGGCGCTCGGCGTGCGCGCGCCGATGCCCGTCGCGGTCGAGGTCGCCGACGCGCAGCGCCCGCCGCCGGTCGTCGAGACCGCGGCGTACTTCGTCGTCGCCGAGGCGCTGACGAACGTCGCCAAGCACGCCGGCGGCGCGCCGGCGCGCGTCATGGTCAGCCGCCACGCGCGGCGGCTGCTCGTCGTCGTCTCCGACGAGGGGCCCGGCGGCGCCGACCCGCACGGCGGCGGGCTGACGGGGCTGCGCCACCGCGTCGAGGCGATCGACGGGACGCTGACGGTGAGCAGCCCGGCCGGCGGGCCGACGACGATCCGAGCGGAGCTGCCGTGCGCGTCGTGATCGTCGAGGACAACGCGCTGCTGCGCGAGGGCATCGTCGCGCTGCTGCGCGAGCGCGGGATCGACGTCGTCGCGCAGGCCGACGACGCGCCGGGGCTGCTGCGGATCGTCGCCGGCCACAAGCCCGACGTCGCGATCGTCGACGTTCGCCTCCCGCCGACGTTCACCGACGACGGCGTGCGCGCGGCGATCGAGGCGCGGGCGCGCCATCCCGGTCTCGGCGTACTGATCCTGTCCCAGTACGTCGAGCCGGTCTACACGGCCGAGCTGCTCGCGTCGGGGACGGGCGGCGTCGGCTACCTGCTGAAGGAGCGCGTGGGGGAGGTGCGGGCGTTCGTCGAGGCGATCGAGCGCGTCGCCGGCGGCGGGACGGCGCTCGATCGCGAGGTTGTCGCCGAGCTCATGCGTACGCGCGGCGACGAAACCGGCGCCGCGGGCGCGCTCGGCAGCCTCACGCCGCGCGAGCGCGAAGTGCTCGCGCTGATGGCCGAGGGGCGCACGAACAACGCGATCGCGCGCGAGCTCGTCGTGACCTCGGGCGCGGTCGAGAAGCACGTCTCGAGCATCTTCGGCAAGCTCGACCTCGCGGCCTCCAACGACGACCACCGCCGCGTGCTGGCGGTGCTCGCGTTCCTGCGCGCCGGCAGCTGAGCCGCTACGGCGGGTCGAGCGTGTTGCGAAAGCCCTGCGCCGGCTCGACGCTCGCGCCGGCGGCACGCACCTGATCGGCGAGCCAGCCGTCGGAGGTGACGACGCGGATCTCGTGCGCGTCGTCGCCGGCGGCGATGCGGCGCACGATCTCGTCGTCGGCGGAGTTCGCCCGCGCGCGCTTGGCGTGCGCGACGGTGATGACCGACGAGCGGATCGGCGGGTTCGGCGGCTGCTCGAAGACGACCGTCACGTCCTCGCCGCCGCGCGCCGCCCACTGCTCGAGCAGCCCGACGAGGCGGACCATCGCCGCGTGCCGGTCGCGCCACCAGCCGTCCGGACGCGAGCCGATGACGTTCATCCCGTCGACGATCCAGCGCATGGCGTCGAGCGTACGCGGTGCGCCGCCGCGCGTCCTACGCCGACGCGGCGGTGCGGCCGGCGCCGACGAGGCGGCACGTCCTACGCAGACGGTGCCGAGCGGCCGGCGCCGACGAGCCCGGCGATCGCGGCCGCGGTCGCGGGGCGCAGGTCCGAGAACGTCCACCTTCGCCGGCCGTAGCGCGGCTGCACGCGCAGCTGTGCGCGCGAGCGCCGCGGCCACATCGGACCCTGCTCGGCGTGCTGCACGTCGCGGAAGTGCATCGACCGCACGCGGTTGGAGACGGCGTCGTCGAGCACCCACAGCAGTCGCCGGTCGGTGACGGCGAGCAGCGTGCTCGGGCTCGCCCACGTGGCCGCGGGCGTCACGAGGTCGACGCGCTCGTCGGGCTCGAGCACGCTCAGCAGCTCGGGCCCGAGCGCGCGGCGGATCGCCTCGGGCAGCCACGCGCCGTGCGGCGCCCGGCTGCCGAGGTCGTCGGACATCGCCGTGACCTTTGCGCGCGGCCCGACGGATGGGCCGGACGGGCGGTGCTCGGCGCGCAGCAGGTCGTAGGCGATGTTCAGCTCGGTCATGCGGGCGAGCCCCTCGTAGCCCATGACGTCCGGATGCCACTCCTTCGCGTGGCGCTTGTACGCCTCGGTCGCCTGCTCGAGCGTGGCGTCCGGGGACAGTCCGAGGACGGCGTACGGGTCCATCGCCACATTCTGGCGCGTGCCGCCCGTCCGCGGATCTCGCCGAGCGAGTCGTTCAGGGCGTGACGGTGAGCGTCCGCGTCATCGCGCCGTGGTCGGGCAGCGCGCAGAACAGGCGCCACGCGCCCGCGGTGACCGTCAGCGTCCGCGCGGCGCCGCCATCCTCGCCGACGGTGTCGCTGACGCGCTCTAGCACGTCGCCGCCGGGGCCCTCGATCCAGAGGTTGTGGTCGCTGACGTCGTGGTTGCGAAAGAAGACCGTGAGGCTGCCGGCCGGCACGGAGGTGCGCGTGAGGCGCAGCACGAAGCCGCCGACGTCGTAGGCGCCGACGCCGAGCGTGCTCGCGACGGTGGGGGTGGGGGCGGGGGCGGCGCTGCTCGCGGGAGCGGGTGCTGCCGGCGCGCCGGGCGCGGCTGGGTCGGTCGACGAGGCGCCGAGGTCGGGCGTGCCGGCCGCCGGTGCCGTCGCCGGCGCCGAAGGATCGCCCGGGATACGCGCCGCTGGCCGCTTGCTCGAAGGATGCTTCGCGCGGCGCGACCCGCAGCCGTGCGCTCGCCTGTGCTTCGCGCCCACGCCGTGCCGCGCCTCGCGCCCGCTGCTCGGGCGGTGTCGCGCCCGATGGCCGCTGCCCGCGCTGTGCCGCGCCTCGCGCCCGCTGCCCGCGCCGTGTCCCGCCTCGCGCCCCCTGCCCGCGCGGTGTCGCGCCCGATGGCCGCTGCCCGTGCCGTGCCGCGCCTCGCGCCCGCCGCGCGCGCCGTGTCCCGCCTCGCGCCCCCTGCCCGCGCGGTGTCGCGCCCGACGGCGGCTGCCCGTGCCGTGCCGCGCCTTGCGCCCGCTGATCGCGCGGTGTCGCGCCTCGTGCGTCGCGCGCGCGGGGCCCGGCGTCGTCTGCGTCGTGCGCGCATCGTGCAGCGCCTTCGCGGCGTGTGGGGTCCCTGGCCGCGCCTTCGCGGCGTGTGGGGTCCCTGGCCGCGCCTTCGCGGCGTGTGGGGTCCCTGGCCGTGCCGCCGCGGCGTGTGGGGTCCCTGGCCGTGCCGTCGCGGCGTGTGGCGTCCCCGGCCGAGCCTTCGCGCCGTGGGGCGTCCCCGGCCGCGCCTTCGCGGCGTGCGCCGTCCCCGGCCGCGCCTTCTCACATCGCGCCTCTCGCAGCCCCTGCACGAAAGCGTGCGCGCGAGGCCCGTGGGACGCGGCCGCTGCTTCCGCACCGAGGATGCAGGCGGCGACCAACGCGATCGCTATGGCGACCGCTCGGCGCGGGGTCACGCCAGGAGCTGGTAGCGCGCGAACGATCCCTCGGACGGGATGATGCCGGCCGCCGGGGTCTGAAACCACTGCTCCAGCAGCGAGCAGTACAGGCCGCGGAAGTCGGACGTCGCGCGCAGGTTGCCGGCGCTGTCGAGGCCGCCGCCGGCGCTGCTCGCCAGCCCGGGGAACTCGCCGATGACCCCCTGCCGCACGTCCTTGCCGATGACGAACGCGGCCCCGGCCGCGCCGTGGTCGGTGCCGGAGCCGTTCTCGGCAAGCCGCCGGCCGAACTCGCTCCACAGCGTGATGACGACGCGGTCGCCGAGGCCGCGCAGCTCGAGGTCCTTCCAGAACGCGCGCAGGTTCGCCGCCGTCGAGAGCAGGTTGTCGGACAGCTCCTGGGCCTGGTTGGAATGCGTGTCGTAGCCGCCCTGCGCGCTGAGCGTCACGCAGCGCACCGGTAGGTGATCGCCGGCGGGGGTCGTCGTGGCGAGCAGCCGCGCGACCGCCTGCAGGCGCGTCTTGAAGTTGCTCGACGCGGCCGGATAGTTCGCGCCGGCGGGCGCCGCCCCGCTGCCGACCGACGCGAGATCGGTGCTGAGCTGCGCGGCGTTGGCCTGCGCCTGGCGCGCCTGCGCGGTGATCGGGTCCGCCGAGTTGCAGGCGCCGAGCTGCGCGTAGCCCGTGCGCATCCGCGTCTGCATCGCACCCCAGACGTTCGTCATCTGAAACTGGTAGCCACCGATGTTGTCGGTCGCGGCGACCGCCACCGACGCCGTCGCGAGCTGCGGCGACAGGCTGTTGTCGAGGCTCAGGCCCTGGATCGGGACCTTCGGGCTGCCGACGCGGTCGAGGTAGCGCCCGAGCCAGCCGGTCGTCGCGTTCGGATCGGTGGCGCCGACCTCCCAGAAGTGGCGCGACGTGAAGTGCGACTGGTTCGGCGCGTCGTAGCCGATCGCCGGGGCGACCGCGATACCGACGCCGTCGGCGTCCCAGAGGTCCTTCAGGCCCTGCGCGGACGGGTGCCATTGCAGTCTCGGGTCGCCGCCGAACGCCGGTCCCGCGCCCGGCGCCATCCTCAGGCTGGGCCGCTGGCTGACGTAGTTGGAGTCGAAGACCGGTGCGAGCAGGCTCAGCGCGTCGGCGCCGCCGTCCATGAAGATCGACACGAGCACCTTGTGGTCGCCGGCGGCCTCGGCGACGGCGGCCTCGAACGCCTGCGGCGTCAGCGTCCGCCCGGCGCCGTAGATCGTCATCGCGAGACCGGCCGAGCGCAGCACCAGCGAGCGCCGCGTGAGGCCGGTGCCCGCCGGAACCGGCATGCCCGATTCGATCAGCGGCAGCCCGGCACCGGCGCGCGCGATCGAGCCGCGCACGAGGTGTGAGCGGGTGAAGTCGTCGCAGCAGTCGGCCATCAGCGGTCGCTCCGCAGAGAAGACGCGGAAGTGGTCATCAGCAGACCTGGTAGTCGGGGGAGGTCGCGATCAGCTGGCGCAGCATGTTCTGGCGGTGCGCGCGGAACGTCGCCGCGTCGAAGCCGACGGGCGCCGTCTGGTCGGCGAGCGCCTGCAGCACGGCCCGGCTCTCGGGCGTCAGGATCGGGTTGCCGAGGCGCGCGAGCGCCGCGGCGAGCGCCTGCGTCCCGGTCTCCGTCGAGCCCGAGTAGTTCGCCGGCAGCTTCGTGTCGGAGTACAGCGCCGTCGTCGCGGTGTACCAGCGGCCGTACAGGCGCGACGTGTCGAGCCACGCGCGGTCGTTCCAGCCCGAGACGTTGGGCGGGTAGAAGAGCTGCTGGCCGGCCATGGCGCCGAGCCAGACCCAGTCGTCGGTCGTGATCGTCTGGCCGGTCGCGCGCAGCAGGCCGGCGGTGTAGACCGCCGGCGGCTTGACGAGCGGCGCGCCGAGGTACAGGTCGGGATGCAGCAGGATCGCCTCGACGACCTGCCCGATCGAGCGACCACTGGAGACGTAGAGCTCCTCGAGCGCGGCCTGCGTCGCGGCCGACGGCGGGCTCGGGACGAAGTACGACCACAGCTTCAGGACGAAGAACGAGCGGTGGAACGGGTTCTCCAGGACCAGCGAGCCGAGGTCGCGATAGTCGAACGCGCGGGTGCGCTGGTAGGACTTGCCCGCCCACAGCGTCTTCGAGCCGGTGTCGGCGAGCGACGAGACGAAGCGGAAGTTCACGTAGCCGTCGGGGTCGCGCCAGTCCGCCGCCCAGCCGGTCAA
>JAWVGK010000397.1:0-4138 GCA_033855155.1 Solirubrobacteraceae bacterium
GTGCTCTGCGCGAGCGTGATCACGGCGGTCGCCGCGCCGTCGGACATCTGATCCAGCGCGGTGTCGTCGACGTTCGCGATCGTGTCGCACGCCTGGTGGTAGCAGTGGTCGTAGGCGACGCCCGCGACGCCGCCGTAGCGCAGCACCTGGTCGGGCGTCTTGACCCCCTCGGCGCCGGTGAACAGGCCGCCGGCCGGGATGCCCTTGGCGATGAACGGGCCGTAGTCCGAGCGACCGTCAAACGGCGTCGGCTCGAACGCGAGCTTGCGCGACGCGAAGAAGTCGTGGAAGACGTCCTCGATCGCGCCCGAGCCGGCCGGCGCAGCCGGGTCGCTGCCGTCGTAGACGAAGCGCGCGAAGTTCGGCGACGCGACCATGTCGAAGTTCAGCATCGCCGCGATCTGGCCGAGCTCCCCATCCGACAGCTGCGAGACGTAGTACGCCGAGCCCAGCAGGCCCGACTCCTCGCCGCTGAACCAGATGAAGCGCACGTGGTTGCGCGGCTTGACCTTCGCCATCTGCTCGGCGATCTCGAGGATCGTCGCCGACCCCGAGCCGTTGTCGTTGATGCCCGGCCCGCCGATCACGCTGTCGAGGTGGGCGCCGACGACGACCGTGTTGTCGATCGCTCCACGCTTGCTGTCGGCGATGACGTTGCGCGTCGTCAGCGTCTGGCGGAAGAAGTCGACCTTCAGGTGGACGGTCGTCCCCGTCGGACCGTGGGTCGCGCCGTTGGCGAGCTCCGCGCCGGCGGGGAACGACGCGGCCGCGACGGGAATCGTCGCGCCCGCGACGATCGGATCGAAGTCGAGATCCGTGCGGTCGGGCGTGTTGCCCTCGTTCATGATGATCACGGCTGCGGCGCCCGCGGCCGCTGCGTTGTTGACCTTGTCGATGAACGGGCAGGTTCCCCGCTGCACGAGCGCGATCGAGCCGGCGACGAAGCTCGCGTTCGTGAAGTCCTCGGGCTCACAGCCGCTGGTCGAGCCGCCGACCGACGGGATCACGAGATCGATCGCGTACAGCGCGCTCGTGACGTCGCCCACGGGTGACTCGTCGTCGCCGGTGAACTCGCTGAAGATGCCGCGCGTGTACGTGCGCGCGGGCAGGGGGAGCGTCTTGGTCAGCGTCGAGAGGTCCTCTGCGGCGTCGTACTCGAAGTTCTGGAAGCGCACGTCGTAGCCGGCGGCGCGGGCGCGGTCGTAGACGTATTGCGACGACGCGACGTGGCCGGGGAAGCCGGCGAAGCGGTTGCCGCCGTTGGCGTCGGCATGAGCCTGGAAGGCGTCGAGGTGCTCGTGGATGCCGCGGACCGTGACGGCTTTGGTGAGCTTCTCGACGGTGTTGTTGTTCGGCGCGGCGAGGGCGCTGGCTGGCCCCGCGACGACGAGCGCCAGCGTGACGAGCGCGGTGCGCGCACGGCGGTGGTACATGCGAGTTCCCTTCGATCGAACGGCGGCGAACATCGGAGGGGCGTTACCCGCTCACGGCGATCGCAGCCTGGCCGATTCGGACGTCCGAGCCGGCGGCGGGCCTCAGGACGCCGCCGCCGTCGACGAGGACGCGTTCCAGCGCTCGGGCTCGCCGCCGTCGCGCTCGAGCTCGCCGCCGAGCTCGAGGTGGCGCAGGTGACAGAGCGTCTCGGGCAGCCACCAGCTCGCGTTGCGCGCGGTGATCGGCTCGCCGTACAGCAGCGGGACGATCTCGTAGGCCGTGATCGGACCGCGCTCGCGGACGACCTCGAGCACGCGCGCCAGGCGCTCGCGGACGAGCGCGCGGTTGGCCTCGATGTGCGCGGCGACGTCGGTGAACGTGCGCGCGTGGCCGGCCAGGCACAGCCGCGCGTCGAGGCGCTGCACCTTGTCGAGCGAGGCGAGGAACTCGCCGACCGGATCGGGCGTCCAGCCGTAGTCGAAGTACAGCGACACGCGTCCGAGCAGGTGGTCGCCGGAGATCAGGATCCGCCGCTCGCGCTGGTGCAGGCAGACGTGCGACGGCGCGTGACCGGGCGTCTCGTGGACGGTCCACGGCCCGACGTCGGTCTCGACGACGACGCCGGGCACGAGATCGCGCGCGGGCTCGACGACGCCCGCCACGCCGTAGCCGCGCTGCCTCGCCGCCGCCGCCCACTCCGCCAGCGGGGCCACCGGCACGCCGCTCATGCGCGCGACCTCCAGGCGCCGCGACAGCGCCTCGTCGGGGTCCTCGGCGGCGGCCGTCATGTGGGCGTGGTCGGGGTGCATCCACAGCTCGCACCCGCTCGCCCGCACGACCGTCGCGGCCTGACCGTAGTGGTCGGAGTGCGCGTGCGTGCAGACGAGCAGGCGCACGTCCGCCAGGCGCAGGCCGACCTGCGCCATCGCGCGCTCGAGCTGCTCGCGCGAGCCCTCCTCGTGCAGCCCGCAGTCGACGAGCACGATGCCGTCGCCGGCCGCCAGCGCCCACGCGTTGCAGTGCGGCACGCCGGGCCACGGCAGCGGCAGGCGCAGGCGCCAGACGCCGGGCAGCACGCGCTCGCCGCGACCGAGTTCGCGCCGCCGGGTCGATTCGGGCATGGGCGGACGATATGCAACCCCGCCCGACGAGCGACTAGATTTGGGGCCACGATGGGCAAGCGCAACCGCGGAGCCGGCCGCATCTCGGCCGCGACGACCGACTACGCCGACGCGGACGGCAACGTCCTGACGCTGCGCGGGTCGATGTCGCCGCTGACGCGCCGCAAGTACAAGTCGACGCTGCACGACCAGAGCGTCAGCACCGACGACTCGTGGCACCGCGCGATCGAGTTCCTGTTCGAGCGACTCGTCGAGCGCTGGACGATCTACGACGTTCCGACCGAAGGCCAGAAGGACCTGCTCATGCGCTATCGCATCGCGACCCCCGACGAGAAGCGCTGGATCCGCGACGTCCTGCGCGAGCACCTCACCGCCAACTTCCCCGACATCGAGGCCCCGTGACAACAGCCCGCACGACGACCGCCGTCCCCACCAGGCTGCTGCTCGGCTCCGGCCCGAGCATCGTCCCCGAGCGCGTCCTCGAGGCGCTGGCGCAGCCGACGATCGGCCACATGGACCCCGCGTTCGCGGCGATCATGGGCGAGACGATCGACCTCCTGCGCGAGGCCTTCCAGACCAAGAACGTCGCGACGCTGCCGGTCTCCGGCACCGGCAGCGCCGGCATGGAGGCGCTCGTCGCGAACTTCGTCGACCCGGGCGACCGCGTCGTCTGCGGCGTCCACGGCCTGTTCGGTGAGCGGATGGCCGACGAGCTCGCGCGCGCGGGCGTCGACGTCGTGCGCGTCGAGGCGCAGTGGGGCCGCGCGATCGAACCCGAGCGGCTGATCGCCGCCGCGAGCGACGGCCTCGACGCGATGGTCGTCGTCCACGGGGAGACCTCGACCGGCGTCGCGCAGCCGCTGGACGGCCTCGCGGACGCCTGCCACGAGCGCGACGCGCTGCTGATGATCGACTGCGTCACGTCGCTCGGCGGTCACCCGCTGCGCCTCGACGAGGCCGGCGTCGACGCCGCATTCTCCGGCACGCAGAAGTGCCTGAACTGCCCGCCCGGGCTGGCGCCGTTCACGGCCAACGAGCGCGCGCTGGCGAAGCTCGAGGCGCGCGAGCGGCCGGGCCGCTCGTGGTACTTCGACCTGTCGCTCGTGCTGGGGTACTGGAACCCGGAGCAGAGCGGCGCCAGCGCTCGTGCGTACCACCACACCGCGCCGATCAACATGGTCTACGCGCTGCGCGAGGCGCTGACGATCGCCGTCGCCGACGAGTGGCTGCCGAGCGCCTGGGAGCGCCACCGCCGCGCGCACCATGCGCTCCGGGACTCCCTGTCGGTGCTCGGCTGTACGCGGCTGGCGCCCGACGGCGAGCAGCTGCACTCGCTGCTCGCGGTCTCGCCGCCCGAGGGCGTCGACGAGGCCGCGATCCGCAGCGCGCTGCTGCTTGACCACGGCATCGAGATCTCCGGCGGCCTCGGCCCGCTCGCCGGTAGGCTGTGGCGCATCGGCGTGATGGGCGCGGGCGCGCGCCGCGAGCCGCAGGAGGCGCTCGTCGGCGCGCTCTGCGAGCTGCTCGCCGCCGACCCCGCCGAGCCGCTCGCCGCGCTCGCGGAGGGCTGGCGCGCTTGAGCC
>JAWVGK010000398.1:0-3813 GCA_033855155.1 Solirubrobacteraceae bacterium
TCGTCGCACGACTACCTGCTGTTCTTCTCCAACCGCGGGAAGGTCTACCGCTCGAAGGTCTACGAGCTGCCCGAGGCCTCGCGGACGGCGAAGGGCCGGGCGCTGGTGAACGTCCTGCCGCTGCGCGAGGGCGAGCGCATCCAGTCGGTGCTGTCGACGCGCGACTTCGCGGAGTCCAAGTACCTGATCTTCGCCACCCGCACGGGCACCGTGAAGAAGACGGAGTTCCTCGCCTACAACACGCCGATCAAGGCCGACGGCATCATCGCGATCAACATCCGCGACGACGACGAGCTCGTCAGCGTGCGCCGCACGAGCGGCGACGACGACATCCTGATCGTCTCGCGCAAGGGCCAAGCGGTGCGCTTCAACGAGTCCGACGTGCGGCCGATGGGGCGCGACACGTCCGGCGTCCGCGGCATGAACGTCGACCAGCCCGACAACGAGGTGCTCGTGATGGACGTCGCGCGCGACGACCAGGAGCTGCTCGTCGTGACCGAGAACGGCTTCGGCAAGCGCACCTCGATCGCGGAGTACCGCAAGACCAAGCGTGGAGCGATGGGCGTCGGCACGATCAAGCTCACCGACGCCAAGGGCGCGCTCGCCGGCGCGCTCGTCGTACGCGAGCACGAGGAGCTCGTGTTCATCTCCCAGAGCGGGATGGTGCAGCGCACCGCCGTGCGCGGGATCAGCCGCTACGGGCGCCTCGCGCAGGGCGTCCGGCTCATGAACATGAAGGACGACGACGTCGTCTCGGCGGTCGCCCTCGTGGTCGAGTCGGCGGCCGAGAACGCTGGCGCCAGCGCGGACGGCGCGCTGATCGACAGCCCCGGCGACGGCGCGCTCGGCGATCTCGCCGAACCGCCGAGCGGCGGCGAAGGCGCCGACTGATCGAGCAGCCCGGCGTCCGTCGCCGGCGTTCGATACATTTCCGAGACCAGAGAAAGGAGGTGGTCCAGATCAGTCACAGTTCTTGCGGGACCCTGGAGGTGCTCGGCCGCTAGGTCGGGACGGCTGGCTTCGACCAGCGAATCCACACCGGGCCACCCCCGAGCCGGACGCCGGACTGGTCCCACCGGCATGCAGTAGTTCTGCTCGGGCTTTTCAGTCCAGTCATGTTGTTCGCGAGAGGCTCCCTTCGGGGGGCCTCTCGTTGTTCGGGCCGGCGACCCGTTAGGCGGCGAGCGCGCATTGGCGCTTCGCGCTCGCCGCTGTCCAGCTCTCTTCGATGGCTCGCCGCTCATCGCGCCGGTCGAGGCGCAGGCTTGCCCTCGGCACCGTGCCGTGATCGAGCTCGCACAGGCGCACGCGGGGTGCGCCGCTGCGGGCGTCGAACACCCCGGCGTGCAGCTCGTACACCGCCAGGTCGCTCGAGCTGGGCGGCGCCTGGACGAAGTAGCCGGCGACGAGGCGCCAGTTTGGTGCGGTGACGATGAAGTTCTGCACGCGCAGCCCGCGCAACGTCGTCGGGCTGTTGCGGTCGCTGAACGCGACCGGCTCCGCGTACACCGGGCGGTACTGACGCGTCGGGATCCGGAACCTGCGCTCGAGGCGAAGGTTGGCGAGCCTTGGAGGGCCGAGGCTGAGAGGCACGATCTTGTAAAGGTCGTTGTCGTCGAAGTCGATGGCGAACGGGACGAGCGCGTTGCGCGCATCGGGCCTGGAGTAGCCGCCGACGATCTCAGTCGCTCCGTCGAAGTCGACATCGGCCGCCCTCTCAAATTGAAACCCGGAACCGGGCTCGCGCGGCTCGAACGTCAGTCGACGCGTGAGGTAGCCGCCGTCATCGTCGTAGACGCGCACCTCGTCCGCACGCGGGGCGAGACCACTGCCAGGACGGTCCTTGACGATGAAGAAATACGACGCGGCGCCCGTCCCGTGGAGATTCAGCGGGTCGACGCCGGTGGGCGTTGTCGCGAGGCGCCCGTCGCGCGAAGCCGCACGTTTAATCTTCGCGATCTGGTCGGCGATCGGCGGTGGCGTGGGCGTCGAGAACCCGGCGAAGCCCCAGATCAGCCCGGCCGCGGTAACGGCGGCGATCGTCAGCGCGGCTGGGACTGCGAGCTGGACATCGCGCAGCGGATGACGACGCGGCGCCTCGCGGGCCGGCGCCGGCGCGGACGGGGGCGCCATCCCCTCCGTGCCGGTGCTCGCGAGCGCGGGACCAATCCCGTCCTCGAACGTCACATCCGGGTAGCGCTCATGCGCAGACGCCAGTTCATCGTCCGTGAGCCCGGCCGGCAGCTGGAACGAGCGTGCCACGGCGGCGACGGCGCGCGCGCCCCGTCCTTCGGGCCCGCTCGCCGAGCGCAGCGCGTCCCAATCTTCGGTGCGGATCGTCGCGATAACGCCGGCTGGTGGGACCGGCGGCGCGTCCCGCGCGAGCGAGGCCGGCGCACCGAGCTGGCGAACCTCGTCGAGCGTCGCGGGGTCGAGCATCTCTGTGAAGCGGCCGAGGTCGTCGAGCCATACAACGCGTTCCCCGCCGCCGGCGTCGATCGCTGCATCAAGCGCCAGCAGCTCCGCGAGCGCGTCGGGGCTGCGCGGGGCGATGACGTGCGCGTCGGCCAGGGCCGTGCGAGCAACCTCGACCGCCGTGCGGGTCTTGCCTGCGAGGTGCGGACCGTGCACGAGCACGACGCTGCCCTCCTGCAATGCCTCGCGCAGGTCGGGATCGAGCGTGCGGGGGACGTACGGCGGAGCAGCGCCGAGGTCGCGTCGGCTCGGAAATGCCCCGAGGTGCACCGGATCGACCTCGCTCAGTGGGCGCGGCGGCCAGACGACGAGCAGCCGACGCAGCTCCGCCGCCTCGCGATCCTCGCGACGGCGGTCGGCGAGGCCCTTCGTGACGAAGCTCGCGAAGGCGACCGCCGCGACGATCGTCGCCGACATCGACGGCCGCGGGTTGAACGCGCCGATGGCCTGCTGGAGCACGCCTAGGACGGCGATCGCCGCGGTGCCGACGGCGACGCCTCGGGCGCCCGTGCGCACGACCCGGCGCCCCGTGGTCTGAGCCATATCCCCAAGTTACCGCGGCCAGCGCCGCAGTAGGATCGCTACGACGCGCTCAGGCCGCTTCGGGCAGCCACTGGCGCCACGCCGGCGGGATCGTCGGGCTGGCGACGTGGATGAAGACCTGGGGGTGCGGCACGCGTGGCGGGTGGCGCGGGTGCATGCCGATCTTCGCCGGCAGCGAGTCGCCCTTGCGGCGGTTGCACGGCGCGCACGAGGCGACGATGTTGTCCCAGGTCGAGCCGCCGCCCTTGGAACGCGGGATGACGTGGTCGACGGTGAGGTTCGAGCGCGCGCCGCAGTACTGGCACGTCCAGCCGTCGCGGGCGAAGACGGCGCGGCGGGTGATCTTGCGCCGGTGGGTGTCGCGCGGGACCTTCACGAACGTCACGAGCCTGATGACGACCGGGCGCGGGAGCGTCGAGTGCTCGGAGCGCAGCTCGTAGCTCGAGTGCTCCACGATCTCGGCCTTCTCCTTCAGGAGGAGCACCGCTGCGCGCCGGACGGTGCAGACGTTGATGGGCTCGTATGTGGCGTTCAGCACGAGCACACGTCCAGACTCACGTCCGCGGCGCCGGTGCTCCGGTTGCGCCGCGAACCCCGCTGAGCCTGGTGGCGTGGCATGGGTCGCCATGACGTCGCGCGAAAGTCTAATCAGGACGAGGGGCAGCCGGATAGGAACCGAGGATCTTCACCTGCTCGCAATGCCTGCCGAGGCCGTCGACGGCCCCGGCGACGGCCCCTTCCCGGGCGCTCCCCTCGCAGTCCACGAAGAAGCGGTAGTGCCCGAGCCGCGCTCGC
>JAWVGK010000399.1:0-7785 GCA_033855155.1 Solirubrobacteraceae bacterium
CTCACGTCCCGCGTGCGGGGGGACTCATGGCCGAGCTACAGCTCGACGAGCCGGCGGTCGCTGCGCGCCGCGGACGCCGGGCCGCGGTCGGTGCGCTCGGGCGTGATGTCACCGCGTCGCAGCAGGACCGTCGACGAGACTCGTCACCGACGCCGCTCGCCGGGGATGACCTCCGCTGCCGTCGTCGCCTCGTCGCCCCGCGGCGGCAGGGCATCGACGTCGCGAAGCTACTGGCTCATGGTGGGTCGACCGAGGCGACCCGGAGTACGTGGAGCACGTAGTCCGACAGCGTGCGCCCCTCCCGAGCAGCCCGCAGCTTCAGCTGCCGATGCAAGTCCTCCGGGACGTTCCGAACCTGAATCGTCGACATGCGATACAGCCTACGTGCACGTCGCAGGGTCACGTCCCCGCGCGGGATCGCGCCATGGCGCCCCAGCCGACGACCGGGTCGGGCACGATCGTTGCCATCTGGTTCTCGCGCGCACGTACCAGCGGCTCCCACGCCCGGGCCTGAAGCTATGTGCAGTAGTAGGTCAGCCCGTTGTAGCGGACCTTGTGCCTGAAGGCCTTCGTGCGCTCGTCCGCGGACGGCTTGACGCAGAGCTTCCCGTGCCACCGATACGTGGCGTGGTCGGACGGACACGAATGATGGCTATGGCACCATGATCGGTGAGCCGTGGCGGCGGCCGGGATGAGCAAGGCAGGAGTCGTGGCTGCGGCGGCCACGACGGCCGCGAGGCGAATCTTCATGTGCCGAGCTCCTCGAGCGTGGGGTACGACACCTGTCGACAGCCGGGGCAGATCGCTTGAGCCCGCCGGTCAAGCCTCGGATGCCAGCTGTTGACGCCTGCCACATAGAGACAGCCGTACTCCAGCCCGCCTCGGTCCGAGCGGACCTCGGAGAGGACTGCGCCGGTGAGCCTGTTGCAGGGTGCGAGCCAGACCCTCGTGCCCTATCCGTTGCTCCTGACGCCTGACCGGCGCCGGCGGATCGACATCTGCGAGGCAGAAGGGCCGGTGTTGGTTGGGCCACCGACAGAGCCGACGAGCGGATTCGAAACCGCTGACCCCCTGATTACGAGTGGCTCCGCCGGCGTTCTCGCTGTCCGGCGCTGGCCTGCAAGAATACGCAAATACCTGCTCAGACGCGGTTTCCTGACGGTTCGGTCGGCCGGGCGCAGGACACCTGTGGACGCCGTTCGCCCACCAGATGTTGGCGGAAATGTTGGCGGGGGGTTCGCCCGAGCGGCGCCACCGGATGCCGAACCAGGCGAGGCGCAGGCAAGCGGCCGACCGTTAGGCGATCGCGGAAAGCACCTCGCGCGCGAGCGCAGCACAGCGGATCGAGACGATCTCCGGCTCCTCGACCAGCGGAGCGACGGCCTCGGCCGCCTGCTGGGCGCCGACCGCTTCGGGCTCACCGAACAGCGTCTCGAGATGCCCAATCGCATCGCGAGCGACGGTGGCGCTGATCTCGTTGCCGAGCATCAGCTCGAAGCCCGCGACGAAGACCTCGGGTTCGATCTCACGCAGTAATCGATAGACGTCGTGGCTGTCGCGGGGCCGCTGGCGGGCCGGCTGTGCCAAGCGCTCGAAGATCTTGTACTGCTTGGCGACAAGCAGTGCTGCGGGACCGGCGACCTTGAGCGTGTGCGTCCGCACGTCGTCGGTGGTCAATGCGGCGATACGCATCTCTGAGCGGTCGACGAGCGCGCCCTCGATGCCGAGCACCCGGCGGGCGGACATCTTGTCGTGCGGCGGGATGCGTCCCGCTCGGCCGGTGCCCGAACGTCCCGAGACGGCGTCGGGCAGCAGCAGGTCGACCGGGAATCCAGTCTGGCTGATCCACGAGCCGGGCTGTGGACTCGTGATATCGAGGTGAAAGCCGGCGGATGTCATCGCGGTCTCGAGCAGTGGGCTCGCGTGCAGCGCCGCGGGGTCGAGCGCGAGGTCGGCGTCCTTCGTCTCGGTCGCGATCGCCTCGTCGACGTCGCCGGTGTGGAGGAAGATCGCTTGCGCGCCGACGAGGACGAGCCCGTCGTGTTGGGATGCAAGGGCATCGAGCGCATCCAGCAGCGCCCGACGGGTCGCCGCATACAGCGGCGAGACGTCAGCCATCGGCCTTGCCTGCGGCTATGGCGCGCAGAAGTTCCTCGCCCTCGGCCGGTCCGCGACCGGGCGCCGTGAGCAGGTCGGCTGCGACCTGACCGAGCGCTGCGTAAGTGATGCCGTCGCGCTCCCAGGTGTCTTCAAACACGACCGGACTGAACGGCTCGGCGAGGAGTACGTTGCCTCCGCTCTCCACCGTCACGAGCCCGAGTTCGGTCGCGGCCCTGTCGATGTCATCGACATAGGCCATCGCGAGCTTCGTGTCGGCGAATTCAGCGACCAGGCGCGCGGCGAGCGAGCCCGTCACCGCGTAGCGAAACGGCGCGTTGCGCAGTCGCGCGAGCAGGCGCTCGATGCCACGAGGCTCGAGAAACAGGCTCGTGGCGTTGGACTCCGTAAATGCGTAGTCCTCGGTCCAGCGCTCGATCAGGCGCGTGCGGTCGACGCCGACGATCGTGCCGCCATCGCCCCGCTCGACGACGGCTTCACGCTCGAGCAGTCCGAACACGCGGCTGATGGTCCCCGACGATGTCTCGCTGCGCTCGGCGAGCTCGCGAACCTTGACCGGCGGCTCGGTGTCGAACAGCGCTCGCACGACCCGTGCCGCAGCAACACCGGTCAGTGACTGCAGACCGCGACGCTCCGGCGCCGGGTCGCGATCGGCACCGGAGTCCGAGATGTACAAGCCTGGCCGCGCCAGCACGATGCGAATGTTGCCGGTGGTGTCCGCATAGTTGACGCCACGCCGTGCAAGCTCGTCGCGAACGCGCCGCGAGAGAAATCGTCCGGCGACGAGCGGCGGCCCGCGCTCAAGCCCGTCAGCAGGCAGATCGACTGTCAGCATCCGTGCCTGGTCGAGCACCCGCTGCAGGTCGCGGCCGTCGACGCGCATCTTGGCCTCCACGGCTATGACACCCCGGCTCCCATCCGGCGCGGTGACGGTGAGCACGGCGTCGGCGATGCTCCGGCCGACGCGCTCCCCCGGAGCCAGGCTCATCTCCCAACCCTCCGGCAGCCGCTCGCGGAAGGCAGCGTCCAGCGCGCGCAGAACGTCGCTTTCACGGCGGATTCGGGTAGGGGGCGGGGGTTGCATCGGGGTTGCGTTCCGTAGTATGCGGAACAGGCCGTCAAGGCGGAACCTGGTCTGACATGCCCGAGTGAGTCTAGTGGTCCCGACCAATGTTCCACCGTTTTCGTGTGTTCCGCGTTCTGCGGAACTCGCGCATACGCAGAACGCGCGTGGGCGCGCCAGCATGCGCAATCTACTGAGTAGGGGCACGCTCCTGCGTGCGTGCGCGCCTGGGTGCGCGTGCGCGCAGGATCGCGCGGGCGCCGAGATCCATCGCGCTCAAGGGCGACAGCTACCGCCTCAACGACCGCGACCTCGCACGCGCCACGCCGACGGACTGAACCTTCCCACCCCCGGCGGCCGAAGCACGCTCGCGCTGGATCTGCTCCGCCTCGGCCTACGTCCTCGACTCCGCCGCACCAGCGCGAGAAGTGGCCCCCGTCTCAACCGGCGCGGCAGGGGCGCATTCCGACCGGGCTTGACAACCAGCGAGCAAATCGTGATCGCGCGCATCCCGGGCAAGGTGGCGACGGCGTCAGCGAGCAGCATCCGGGCATGGTCGTGGTGGTCTAAAATGTCGCGCCTCGGCCGTCTCTGGATCAGTGGTGATCCAGTGCGCATCCAGCATGTCCTCGAACAGCCGAGGCGGACGCTGCCAAGCGGGCAGGTGAACGTGTCGGTGGACCGCGCGAGGAGCGCCACGACCATCCCATCGGCGGTGCTCTCGATGCCGCGCCCGATCCAGTTCTCGAACCTCCCGACGGCGTCCGCGCGAATGCGGTCGCAATCGGGCAACTCCTCGCCGGGGTCATCTTTGATGTCGCGCCGGACCGCCCCTGACACCTCCCAGTAGTCACCTGACATGGTCCGCCGAGACTACGCGCCGCCCCCGAGGCCGCCCGTTTCTAGAGCGGGAGCACAGTCTTCAATGCCTCGATGATCGCGGCGCGCTTGGTGTTGGTGGCCAAGTCCCCGACCTTCGGCCATACCGAGAAGTTTTTCTTGGGGATGAACGTCGCCGGTGGTAGCCAGCCAGGCGGACTGCTCACCGGGAATGACGACACGCATCTTGAGTACCCATGGGCCTGAACGATCGAATGACAAGCCACGGTTTCGTGGTCACACTCCCAGACGAACGCCGGAGGCTTGGTCCCATCCGGCAAGGAGCACGGAGGCAGGCGGATTGAGGTCTTGCTCCATGACGACCTGGTTGAAGCCGACGCGGCCGTCGATGACCGTCGCCGTGACGATCCGAGGCGGAGTAGCGGCCGGGACGGACATCTGGCCGTTGCGATGGTAGACCAATCTGCTTGGCACTCTGCGAGCAGAGTCGAGCCGAAGCACCAGCGAGGATGGCGGCGCCGGCCTCGCCACACCGCGATCGACTGCTAGAAGAGGCTGCGACGGGCTCCCGCTCGGACGACGGCGATTGAGCGGAGGAAACAACCCCTTCGATCGCCGCCAACCGCCTCGTAGCGACAGCGATGGCTTCGGGATTCGCGTCGATCAAGACATAACCTCGGCCAGTCTTCGCTGCCACGGCACCGAGCGTTCCGCTACCAGCGAAGAAGTCGAGGCACATATCGCCTGGGCGAGACGACGCGACCACCATCCGGCGGACGATGCCTTCGGGCTTCTGAGTTGGGTACCCAGTCTTCTCGCGCCCATTGGTCGGGACGATCGTGTGCCACCACACGTCTGTGGGGAGCTTGCCAAGCGCCACCTTCTCGGGCGTCGCAAGCCCAGGAGCCATGTAGGGCTCTCGATCCACCTCGGCAGAGTTGAAGTGGTACCGCTCCGCGTCTTTCACGTACACGAGGATCGTGTCGTGTTTGGCAGGCCAACGTTTTCTCGCGCGGGCACCGTAGTCGTACGCCCAGATGATCTCGTTGAGGAAGTTCTCGCGTCCGAAAACCTGGTCCAGAAGCAGCTTGCAGTAGTGCGCTTCGCGGTAGTCGATGTGAAAGTAGAGCGTGCCGCTTGAAGCGAGGACTCGTCGGCCCTCCAACAGCCTCGGCTCCAGGAACGCGAAGTAGTCCGCGAACTCGTCCAAGTACGAGGACTCCGTGAGCAGACGGCTCGCGTACCGCCGTCCCCCAAAGCCAACGCGATCGCCTGACGCGTCCGCATCGGTCTTGAGCGTTCTACGGGTCTGCTTCTTCCCCGTGTTGAACGGCGGGTCGATGTAGACCATCTGAAACGCGCCGTCGGGCAGGGTCGGCAGAACCTGCAAGTTGTCGCCGTGGACGATGCGATTCGCGAGCCGTTGCATCAGCGCAACCGTACGAGGCGCACCGGCGGAGCCACGCTCAGGCAGCCGCTCGTGCGGTCCTGCGCTGCCGCGCTCGTGCGCAGCCCGCTGTTGCCCTCGTACGCATCCTGTCCGCGTGCAGGCGGGCGAGAAAGCCGAAAGCCCCAGTTTCCCGGAGCTTCTCACAGAGCCGACGAGCGGATTCGAACCGCTGACCCCTTCATTACGAGTGAAGTGCTCTACCAGCTGAGCTACGTCGGCAACCTACGGCATGCTAGCGCCGCGGGCGCGCCCGGCATCGCTGGAGCGCACCCACCTGCGGTGCTCCCGGCCTGCGCTGCGCCGCGCGCGCCGGCGACCGGTCCGCGTCGAAGGCTCGACGTCCAGCAGCGCGCTGCACGGCAGCGCGCCCGCCGACGTGGCCATCGACCCGCGGGTCCCCAACGCCGGGCAGACGACTGCCGACCATCAACCGCTCGCGACGGCAGCCCCGATCTCGCGTCCAGCCGCCTCCACCTCCTCGAGCGTCGACGCCGTCCACACGCGCTCGAGCCCCGCGCGCGCGCGTTCGTCGTCTGACAGACGAGAAGTCCCGACAACCGCATGGATCGGCACGCCGGCCCGGCGTGCGCGGCGCACGAGCTCGCCGACGACCTTGCCGCCGAAGCTCTGCTCGTCGATGCAGCCCTCGCCCGCGACGGCGAGCTGCGAGCCACGCAGCCGCTCGTCGACGCGTAGCGCGTCGAGCACGGCCGCGGCGCCCGGCCGAAGCGACGCGTCGAACGCCGCCCACAACCCGCCCGACAGCCCGCCGGCGGCGCCGGTCGCGGGCACGCCGCGCGGATCTCGAGGCAGCGACGTCGCAAGCGCCGCGAGGCGCTGCTCGAGCCGCGCCACCGTCTCCGGATCGGCGCCCTTCTGCGGGCCGAAGACGCGCGGCGCGTCCTCGAAGGCGCACTGCACGTCGCACAAGATCGCCAGCCGCGCGCCGCCGAGCCCGCCACCGTCGCGGATCGCCTCGATCGCGCCACGGCCGCCGTCCGTCGTCGCGCTGCCACCGACGGCGACGAGGATCTCGCGCGCGCCCGCGGCGACCGCCGCGAGGATCAGCTCGCCCGTCCCGCGCGTGCTCGCGGCCCAGGCGTCGCGCTCGTCGTCTCCGACCAGCGCGAGCCCGGACGCCTGCGCCGTCTCGACGATCGCCGTGTCGCCGCAGATCGCGAAGTGGCAGTCGACGGGCCGGCCCAGCGGGTCGGTCGCCCCGGCGGCGACGAGCCGCGCACCCAGCGCATCCGCCAGCAGCTGCATCGTGCCCTCGCCGCCGTCGGCGACGGGGCAGCGGTCAGCGTCCCAGCCGGCGTGCTCGAAGCCGCGCGCAAGCGCGTCGGCGACGGCGGTCGCCGAGTGCGTCCCCTTGAACGAGTCGGGAGCGACGAGGACGCGCACGATCGCAACGCTAGCCGGCAAGCCCGCAACGCGCCCCGCGCCGGCTTCGGACAAGCTTCGCGGGTGAGCGCGCCCGCGAACGCCCCGACGTTCGATCTGCAGTCGCATTCGACGTACTCCGACGGCTCGCTGCAGCCGGCCGCGGTGGTCGCCGCCGCGGCCGCCGCGGGCGTCGAGCTGCTGGCGCTCACGGACCACGACACGGTCGACGGAATCGACGAGGCGCTGGCGGCGGCCCGCGCGCACGGGATCGCGCTCGCTCCGGCCGTCGAGCTGTCCACGGTCGACGTGCTCGGCGAGGACTTCCACGTGCTCGGCTACGGCATCGATCACACCGACGTCGTGCTCGCCGGGCGCCTCGAGCAGTGGCGCGGCGACCGCGCACGGCGGATCGAGCGCATGGCCGAGCGACTCTGCGACCTCGACCTCCCACCCGATCGCGGCGAGCTCGACGCCCGCCTCGCGGACGGCCTACCGCTCGGTCGCCCGCATCTCGCCGCAGCCGCCGTGCGCGCGCACCGCGAGCGCCTCGCGCCGGCGGGCCTGGCCGAGCCGTCGGCCTTCCTCGAGGCCTACCTCGTCCCCGGCTGTCCGGCCTACTGTCGGCGCGAGACGCCGACCGTCCCCGAGGCCGTCGAGGCGATCCACGAGGCCGGCGGCGTCGCGGTCTGGGCGCATCCGTTCTGGGACCTGTGGTCGCCAAGGGAGGTCCAAGACGCGCTCGTGCGCTTCGACGCCGCGGGCATGGACGGCGTCGAGGCGTTCTACGCGACCCACGACCGTGAGCAGACGCTGCTGCTCGTGCGCCTCGCCGCCGAGCTCGGGATGCTGACGACCGGCTCGACGGACTTCCACGGACCCCAGCACGTCCGCTTCTCGCGCTTTCGCGACTTCGAGCTGTTCGGCTGCG
>JAWVGK010000400.1:0-4038 GCA_033855155.1 Solirubrobacteraceae bacterium
GAAGGGCGCGAGGCGCAGCGCCAGCAGCGCGGGGAGGAGCCGGGGCCGTTCTTCGCCAGCGACGACGACCTGCTGCACCGCGTGAAGCTGCCCGAGTGGCAGGCCTTCGTGCGGTTCCTCGTGTCCAGCCTCGGCGAGACCGCCAAGCACGCCAACCGCGAGGCGTGGGCCGGCCGCGAGCTCGAGCTGAAGGTCGGCATCGAGGGGATGTGGTTTCAGACCAGCCGCGGCGGGGCGTTCCACGACGTGCACACGCACGGCAACTGCTCGTGGTCGTCGGCGTACATCGTCCAGATCGACGAGCCCGAGCAGCGCGTGTCGCACCCCGTCTACGGCGCGGCCAACGGCGTGACCCGGCTCTACGGCCCGCACTTCAACGCCCTCGGCGGCGCCTTCGTCGACGTCGGCAACGCGTACCTGCAGCCGCCGCACCAGGACATCGAGCCCGTGCCCGGTCAGCTGCTGCTGTTTCCGTCATGGCTCGCGCATCAGGCGATGCCCTACGACGGTGACAAGGAGCGCATCATCATCTCCTTCAACGCCAGCATCCATGCGGCGCAGGGCGATCAGATGCACGGCTACAGCGCGCACTGAACCGGACGAGCGCGGCTCGGCGATCGGCGCCCGTCGTCAGTCGACGTCGAACAACGCGGGGCCCTTCGGAGCGCTCGGCGCCGAGTCCCAGGCACCCGAGCGAGCCCGGACCTCCTCGGCGTCCGCGCCGCGCCCGACCGCGTCGTAGGCGTTGGCGAGGTTGTTGCGGCTGCCGACCGTGTCGGGATGCTGGGCGCCGAGCGTCCGCTCGAGGTCTGCGACCAGCGGCTCGAGGATCGCGATCGCGTCGCCGGTGCGTCCGACGTCCTGCAGGACGATCGCGAGGTTGTTGCGGGGGCGCAGCGTGTTGGCGTGCTCGGCGCCGAGCAGCCGCTCGCGGTCGGCGAGCAGCGGCTCGAGGATCGCGATCGCGTCCTGTGGACGGTCGGCGTCCTGGTAGGCGTTGGCGAGGTTGTTGCGCGTGTTGAGCGTCGTCGGGTGCTCGGCGCCGAGCGTCCGCTGCTGGTCGCCGAGCAGCGGCTCGAGGATCGCGATCGCGTCCTGCGTGCGCCCCGTGTCCAGGAGCGCGTTGGCGAGGTTGTTGCGCGTGTTCAGCGTGCCGGGGTGCTCGGCGCCGAGCGTCCGCTCCTGGACGGCGAGCAGCGGCTCGTAGATCGCGATCGCGTCCTGCGGGCGCCCGGCGGCCTGGTGGGCGTTGGCGAGGTTGCCGCGGCTGACGAGCGTGTCGGGGTGCTCGGCGCCGAGGATGCGCTCGCGCTCGGCGAGCAGCGGCTCGAAGATCGCGAGCGCGTCGTCGCCGCGGCCGGCGGCCTGAAACGCGTTGGCGAGGTTGCCGCGCGCCGCGAGCGCGTCCGGATGCTCGGCGCCGACGATCCGCTCGAGGTCGGCGACCAGCGGCTCGAAGATCGCGATCGCGTCCTTGCCGCGCCCCGCGGCCTGGTAGGCGTTGGCGAGGTTGCCGCGCGCGGCGAGCGTGTCGGGGTGCTCGGCGCCGAGGATCCGCTCGAGGTCGGCGGCCAGCGGCTCGAAGATCTCGATCGCGTCCTTGCCGTAGCCGGCGGCCTGGTAGGCGTTGGCGAGGTTGCCGCGCGCGGCGAGCGTGTCGCGGTGCTCGGCGCCCCGGATGCGCTCGAGGTCGGCGAGCAGCGGCTGGAAGATCGCGATCGCGTCGCTCGTGCGCCCGGCGGCCTGGAGGGCGCTGGCGAGGTTGCCGCGCGTGCCGAGCGTGCCGGGGTGCTGGGCGCCGTGGATGCGATCGCGGTCGGCGAGCAGCGGCTCGTAGATCGCGATCGCGTCGCTCGTGCGCCCGGCGGCCTGATAGGCATTGGCGAGGTTGTTGCGCGTCAGCAGCGTGATCGGGTGCTCGGCGCCCAGCGTGCGCTGGTGGTCGGCGAGCAGCGGCTCGTAGATCGCGATCGCGTCCTGGCTGCGCCCCGCGGCCTGGTAGGCGTTGGCGAGGTTGCCGCGCGTGCTGAGCGTGTTGAGGTGCTCGGCGCCGAGGACGCGCTGCAGGTCGGCGAGCAGCGGCTCGAAGATCGCGATCGCGTCGTTGCTGCGCCCGGCGGACTCGTAGGCGTTGGCGAGGCCGCCGCGGGTGGCGAGCGTGTCGGGGTGCTCGGCGCCGAGGATGCGGTCGCGATCGGCGACGAGCGCCTCGAGGATCGCGATCGCGTCCTGCGTGCGGCCGGCGTCGCGGTAGGCGTTGGCGAGGTTGTTGCGGATCAGCAGCGTGTTGGGATGCTCGGCGCCGAACAGACGCTCGAGGTCGGCGAGCAGCGGCTCGAGGATGGCGATCGCGTCCTGCGTGCGGCCGGCGTCGCGGTAGGCGTCGGCGAGGTTGTTGCGGGTCAGCAGCGTGTTCGGGTGGTCGGCGCCGAGGATCCGCTCGCGGTCGGCGAGCAGCGGTTCGAAGGTCGCGATCGCGTCGCGGGTGCGCGCGGCGGCCTGGGACGAGTCGGCCTTCCGTCCGGCATCCCGCTTGGTCATGCTCGAGCTCCCGCGTTCGAAGATCAGGCCAGCGACGATCACGGCCTCGCAGAAACCCTACGCCAGCCGCCACGGCGCCAACCCGCCGGCCTGCGCGGCGACGGTCACCGCCGGCGATCAGCGGGGTTGCGCCGCCGGCCGATCCGCTAGAGTCGCGCGCGAACGAGGGGGCACGGATGCGACGTAGATGGCGGGTGAGGACGACGGCCGCGACGATGCTGACCACTGCCGCGCTGACGGCGGCGGTCTCGTCTGCGTGGGCGGCGCCGGCATGGCTCGCGCAGCCCGACCTCACGGCCGCGGGCGCGAGCGCGTCCGTCCCGGCCGTCGCGATGAACGACGCCGGCGACTCGATCGTCGCCTGGCAGCGTGCCGGCTTCGTGCAGGCGTCGCCCCGGCCCGGCGGCGCCGGCTTCTCGGCGCCGGTCCAGCTCGGCTTGGCCGGACTGGACGCATTCGGCACGCCGCAGGCCGCGATCGACGGCGGGGGCAACGCGGTGGTCGTCTGGCAGGAGCCCGACGGCGCCGGACTGAACACGGTCGTGCAGGCCGCCACACGGCCCGCCGGAGGGGCGTTCGGCACGCCGCTGCGCCTGTCGCGGTCGGGCTCGGCGGCGATCCATCCGCAGGTCGCGACGAACGCCGCCGGCGACGCTGTCGTCGTGTGGGAGTACCTCGTCGGCCAGACCCTGGTCGTGCAGGCCGCCGTGCGCCCGGCGGGGGGGACCTTCTCCGCGCCGGTGAACGTCTCGGCAGGCGGGCTGATGGGCCCGCTGCCGCGCGCCGCGATCGACGGCGCCGGCAACGTGACCGTCGTGTGGCGGCAGGCAGGGGCCGACAGCGCGAAGGTGCAGGCCGCCACGCGCCCGGCCCGCGGCACGTTCTCGGCGCCCGTCGACCTGTCGGCGCCGGGCAACGTCAGCGGCCCGCAGGTCGCGACGAACGCCACCGGCGAGACGGTCGTCGCATGGGCGCGCGTGGACGCCACGCCGAGCTGGATCGTGCAGGCCGCGACGCGCTCGGCGGGCGGCGCGTTCTCGGCGCCGGCCGACCTCTCGGTCGTCGGACACGACGGGGTCGACCCGGACGTCGGCGTCGACGCCGCCGGCAACGCGGTTGCGGCCTGGACGCGCTTCGACGGCACGAGCCGCGTCGTGCAGCTCGCGACGCGACCGCCCGGCCACGCGTTCGGAGCGGCGAGGACCCTCTCGCTCGCCGGCCGCGAGGCGCGGGTGCCGCAGCTGGCCGTCGACCCCGCCGGTGACGCCGTCGTCGCGTGGCAGCGCTCGGACGGCGCGAACACGATCGTCCAGGCAACGGTCGCCCCCGCCGGCGCGGACTTCCCGCCGACAGCCGACCTGTCGCTCGCGGGACGCGACGCGATCGCGCCGCAGGTCGGCATCGACGGCGACGGCGACGCGGTCGTCGGCTGGCAGCGCTCGGACGCCGCCAACACGATCGTGCAGGCCGCGGGCTACGACGTCGCGGGGCCGCAGC
>JAWVGK010000401.1:0-4976 GCA_033855155.1 Solirubrobacteraceae bacterium
CGCGCCGCTGGTCGACCTCGACACGCGCCACTTCAAGCTCGTGCGCGACTTCGACGCGCGCTTCGCCGCCGGCGTCCCGTCGCTCGTGGCGTGCGAGCGGCTGACGGTGCGCGGCGACGTCGCGTTCGGCGCCGGCGTCGTCGTGCGCGGCGCGGTCGAGGTCGAGCACGAGGGCGAGGGCCAGCGGCGGATCGCCGACGGCACGGTGCTCGAGGGCTGAGCCGGCGCCCCCCGGCGGGTGCGGCCTGAGCCGGCCGGCCGCGGGGACCGTAGGAACGGTCGTGCGCCACAACGCGAACCCAACCCTCCGCGGGCGCCGATCGGGCATCCTGCGTGTCATCGTGACGCCGCTGCGCCAACTCGCCGTCGTCGCCGCCGCGCTCGCCGCGACGGCGCTTGGCGCCTGCGGCGAATCCGACGGCGCCGGCACGGAGGGTGGCGACGCCGCACGGACGGCCACCGCCCCGACCGCGGCGAGCGCCGCGCCGAAGCCGACCGCGGCCGCACGACTGGCGAGGGCGCCGGCCGCGCTGCGCGCCAACGCCGCGGACGCCGACACGATCGCCGGCGAAGGCGCGGCGGCGCTGAAGGCGCGGCTGGCGAAGCTCGCCGGCCACCCGGTCGTTGTCAATCAGTGGGCGTCCTGGTGCGGACCGTGTCGCGTGGAGTTCCCGTACTTCTCGGATGCCGTCGTCGCGCACGGCGACGCGGTCGCCTTCCTCGGCATCGACTTCACCGACGACCGCGACGCCGCCAACAGCTTCCTGCGCGAGCGGCCGCCGGGCTTCGCGAGCATCTACGACCCCAAGGGCGAGGCCGCGCGCTCGCTCGGCGGAGGGCGGATCGCGCCGACGACGTTCTTCATCGGGCGCGACGGCAAGCTCGCCTACACGAAGCTCGGTGGCTATCCCAGCGCGGCGGCGCTCGAGGCCGACATCCGCCGCCACGCGCTGTGAGCGACCCGGCGTCGGGCGTCGGCATCCTCGCCGCGCTCGCGGCGGGGTTCGTGTCGTTTCTCAGCCCGTGCGTGCTGCCGCTCGTGCCGGGCTACCTGTCGGCGGTCACGGGCGTCATGCCCAACGACCTCGATCGCGCGCCGCTGCGCCGCGTGCTCGGGCCGAGCCTGCTGTTCGTCGCGAGCTTCTCGGCGATCTTCATCGTGCTGGGCCTCGGCGCGACCGCGCTGGGCTCGACGCTCAACGAGCACCGGCCGCTGCTCGAGCACGTCTCTGGGGCCGTGATCGTCGCGCTCGGGCTGTTCTTCCTCGCGACGCCGTTCATCGCGCGCCTGAACAAGGAGTGGCGCGTGGACGCGCTGATGGAGCGCGCCGGCAAGGGCGGGCCGGTCGTCGCGGGCGCGGCGTTCGCGATCGCGTGGACGCCGTGCGTCGGCCCGACGCTCGGCGCGATCCTCGGCGCGGCGGCGCTGTCGCAGTCGACGGCCCACGGCGCCTACCTGCTCGCGTGGTACTCGGCCGGGCTCGCGATCCCGTTCCTGCTGACGACCGTCGCGTTCCAGCGCATGACGAAGCTCTTCGCCGTCGTCAAGCGCCACTACGCGGTGATCGTCGCGGCAGGCGGCGCGATCCTCGTCGTCATGGGCGTGCTGATCCTGACCGGCCAGCTCACGCGGCTGAACATCGAGGCGCTGAAGCTGCTCGACCGGCTAGGACTGGACTTCCTCACGGGCATCTGAGAGACGCTCCTCGCGCTCGTTGCGGCGGTTGCTCTCCTCGAGTGCGCGCACGAACAGGTACGCCAGCGCGATCCCCATGACGATCGACTGCTCGGTCGCCATGACGAGGCCGCCGATCGCCTGGTCGGTCCCGGGCGACAGCCCCCAGTAGCCGGGCTGTTGCTTGTAGAAGTCGTAGATCGCGTCGGGCGCGAACGCGAGGCCGACGCCGAGCAGCCCGACGAGCACCTTCGTCGAGACCATGTAGAGGACGGGGCCCATGCCGCCGAGGCGCTTGCGCGCACGGATCGGCGACAGCAGGTGCCACCAGTACAGGCCGCCCGCGAGCGAGAACGTCACGTGCTCGAGGACGTGGACGGCGGAGTGCTCGAGCGCGGCGTCGTACATCGCCGGGATGTGCCAGACCCACATCACGACGACGTACAGGCCGATCGCGAAGACCGGGTGCGCGAGCGGCCCGACGGCGCGCTCGAGGCGCACGAGCCGCCGCGTCGTCGGGCGCAGGATGACCTTCGTCAGGCCGAGCAGGACGAGGATCGGCGCGAGGTCGATGAGCAGCAGGTGCTGCGTCATGTGCATGAAGAACAGCTGCTCGGCGAGGCGGTCGACGGGGGAGACGAGCGCGACGAGCACGAGCGCCACCCCCGCGAGGAAGCTCGCCAGCCTGGCCGCGCTCGCCTCGACCGCGCGCCAGCGGCGCACGTAGACGGCCGTCATCGCGGCGACCACGAGGATCGCTCCCGGGACGAAGGACCACGACGCGTCGGGCGCGGCGGCTGTGAGGGGCACGAGGATGCGCGCCAGTGTGGCATTCGCGGCGGCGGCCGTGGGGGGGCGTGCCGCGGCCGTGGACGCGTGGGAGCCGAGGGGTGTGTGGGGTTTTGGCCGCTCCAGGCACCAAAACCCCGCTCACCCCCGACGCGCGGGCCACCCGCGCGGGATTCGTGTCCAACCCGCGCGTGAATTGTTGCAATCCACGCGTCCGCTGTGACACGAACGGCGCAACCATCCATGGGTGCTCGCCGACCTCCTCGCCCTCGCCGTCCCGCCGCGCTGCGCGGCCTGCCGCGCTCCCGGCCAGCGCGCCGACGTCGCGCTGTGCGGCGACTGCCGGCGCGCGCTGCCGTGGCTGACGCGGGCGTCGTGCTGCACGCGCTGCGCGCTGCCGCTGCCGCACGCCGGCCGCCGCTGCCCCGCGCGCGACGCGGCCTTCGACGCCGCCTGGAGCGCCGTCGCCTACGAGGGCGTCGCGCGCGATGCGATGCACGCGCTGAAGTTCCATGCCGCGCGGCCGCTCGCCACTGTCATGGCGGCGCAGATCGCCGCCAACGCGCCGCCGGCGCTGCTCGCCCCCGGCGCCGCGCTGGTGGCCGTCCCTGCCCACCCCGGCCGGCGGCGCCGGCGCGGCTTCGATCCGGCCGAGCTTCTTGCGCGCGCGCTCGCGCGACGCAGCGGCCTGCCGCTCGTCGCGGCGCTGCGCCGCAGCGGGGGGTCCGCGGCGCGCCAGCTCGGCGCGACGCGCGAGCTGCGGCGCGCGCCCGGCCGGCTCGGGTTCTCGGCGTGCGGCCCCGCCCCGCCGACGGTGGTGCTGATCGACGACGTGCACACGACCGGCGCGACGCTCGGCGCCTGCTCACGAGCGTTGCGCGCGGCCGGCGCGCGGCAGATCAGCGCCGTCACGTGGGCGAGGACGCTGTAGTGCACCGCCGAGGACCACTGGCCGATCGTTGTGTTGAGAACGACCTGTCCCAGGCGTACCATCGATGACTCGCACGTCAGTTCGACAGAGAGGACCCCGGCATGCAGATCGAGGTCAAGGGCCGCAACGTCCCGGTCAACGACGAGCTACGCGAACTCGTGGAGCGCAAGTTCCGCAAGGTCGCCGCCCAGGTGTCGGACCTGGCGCGGCTGGAGGTCGAGCTGCGCGAGGAGCGCAATCCCGCCATCGCCGAGTCGCAGGTCGCCGCGGTGACGCTGTACATCAAGGGCGCGACGCTCCATGCGGAGGGCGCGTCACGCGAGCTGCACCACTCGATCAAGCTCTGCTCGATCGAGCTCGCGCGGCAGGTCAAGCGCCACCGCGACAAGAAGCGCCGGCGCCGCGAGGCTCGCGAGCCGGGCCCGCAGCCGGCGGTCTAAGCCGACTTCCCCGATCCGCTGTCGACGCGGCGGGCGATGCCCGCCGCGTTGGTACTCTCAGGGTCATGGCGATCCTCGACCGTGCCCTGCGTATGGGCGAAGCGAAGCAGTTCCGGCAGTTCGAAAAGCGCGTCGCCCGGATCAACGACTTCGAGCCCGAGCTCGAGCTCGAGACGATGGACGAGCTGCGCGCGCGGATCGACGCGCTGCGAGAGCAGGCGCGCGACGGCGCGAAGCTCGACGAGCTGCTGCCCGAGACGTTCGCGATCGTCCGCGAGGCGGGCAAGCGCGAGATGGGCATGCGCCACTTCGACGTGCAGCTCATCGGCGGCATGGTGCTGCACTCCGGCGCGATCGCCGAGATGCGCACCGGCGAGGGCAAGACGCTGACGGCGACGCTGCCGGTTGTGCTGAACTCGCTGCCCGGAACCGGCGTGCACGTCGTGACCGTCAACGACTACCTCGCCCGCCGCGACTCGGAGTGGATGTCGCCGATCTACAAGGCGCTCGGACTCCAGGTCGGCGTCCTGCAGAACATGCAGAGCTACGAGGACAAGCAGCTCGCCTACGCCGCCGACGTCACGTACGGCACGAACTCGGAGTTCGGCTTCGACTACCTGCGCGACAACATGGCGACGACGCTCGAGGAGAAGGTCCAGCGCGGCCATCCGTACGCGATCGTCGACGAGGTCGACAACATCCTCATCGACGAGGCGCGCACGCCGCTGATCATCTCGGGCCAACCGGAGCAGGCCGCCGACCTCTACTACAAGTTCGCGAAGCTGGCCCCGCGGCTCCAGCCGGGCAAGAAGCCGGAGGGCCCCGAGTCCAAGTCGAAGGACTACATCGCCGACTTCGACTACGAGCCGGACGAGAAGCACAAGACCGTCGCGATCACCGAGCAGGGCGTCGAGAAGGCCGAGAAGTTCCTCGGCATCGAGAACATGTACCTCGCCGAGCACGGCAACCTCGTCAACCACCTCATCCAGGCGCTGAAGGCCGAGTCGCTCTACAAGCGCGACGTCGACTACTCGGTGATCGACGGCGAGGCGAAGATCATCGACGAGTTCACCGGCCGCATCCTCGAGGGCCGGCGCTGGTCCGAGGGCCTCCACCAGGCGATCGAGGCGAAGGAGGGCGT
>JAWVGK010000402.1:0-3327 GCA_033855155.1 Solirubrobacteraceae bacterium
AGCCTCGTGCCGAGCTCCTCGACGGGGCCGTCGACGGTGAAGCCCGGCTCGGCCGTCGCGAGCTCGTAGAGCACCCCGCCCGGCTCGCGGAAGTACAGCGAGTGGAAGTAGTGGCGGTCGACGTAGCCGCTGTTCGGGACGCCGGCGTCGGTGACCGCGTCGATCCAGGCCGGCAGGTCCTCGTCGGTCGTGCCGAACGCGACGTGGTGCACGACGCCCGCGCTCTGGCGCCCGCGCGCGGCAGGCGCCGGATCGAACGCGACCCAGCCGCCGCGGCGCTCGCCGCGCAGCTCCCAGCGATCCTCGTCGCCGAGCCGCGAAGCGCCCATCAGTCGCTCGAGCGTCGCGGCGCTGGCGTCGCGGTCGAAGCTGTATGCCCGCACGCCCTCGAAGCCCTGCAGCGCGTGCTCCGCCGGCACCTCGGGATGCTCGGCGATCAGCGCGGGATCGGGCGACGTGGCGACGACGAGCTCGTGCGACAGGCCCTCCGGGTCGGAGAACCGCAGCGCCCCACCGCCGTCGCGCCGCACGCGGACGCCCTCGACCTCGAGCCGCCCCGCCCAGAAGTCCAGCGCCCGCGCGGAGCCGACGCGCCAGACGACGCGGTGGACCATCCCGGCGCCGGGCCGGCCGGGGACCGCGCCGGGGTACTCGAAGAACGTCAGGTCGGCCCCGGGGCGGGCATGCTCGTCGCCGTAGAAGAGGTGGTAGACGCTCGGATCGTCCTGGTTGACCGTCTTGGCGATCATGCGCAGCCCCAGCACGCGCGTGTAGAAGTCGACGTTGCGCGGGGCGTCGGCGGTGATGGCGCTGATGTGGTGGATGCCGTCGAGTCGCATGGTGCTCCTATACCTGCGTGAAGTGGTTGCTCGATCAACTATACCCTGCCAGTAGTTGCGCGTGCAATCACTGCGGCGCGCGCGAAGAGGAGCTCCCGATCGTCGCCGCGCGCAGAAGCTCAGGGACGCTGCGCTGCGAGATGGCGATCTCGTACGAAACGCGTGCTCTGGCCCCGCTTGTCGGCGTACATCGCGGTGTCGGCCTCGTGCAGCGCTTCGTGGAACGCGCGGTCGCCGTCGATCAGCGCCGCGCCGATGGACACCCCGACGCGGCGTGGTCCGGCGGGCAGGTCGAACGGCGCCTGGAAGTCTCGCCGCAGCTTGCGGGCGACTCGCTCACAGGCGTCGACGGTCTGGTGGCCGGCGAGCAGCACGGCGAACTCGTCGCCGCCGAGCCGCGCGACGGAGTCGGTGGCGCGCAGGCTGTCGCGCAGTCGCGCGGCGGCCTGCACGAGCACACGGTCGCCCGCCTCGTGGCCGAGCTCGTCGTTGACGGCCTTGAACGCGTCGAGGTCCAACAGCAACACCGCGCAGGGCTCCCCGTCACGGCGCGCGCGTGCGGAGGCGGCGGTCGCCAGCTCGCCGAACAACAGCCTGTTCGGCAGTCCGGTCAGAGCATCGTGGGTGGCGTTGGCGCGCTCGGCCAGGCGCCCGCTGCGCTCTCTCGTGAAGCCGCCGGCGATCACGAGCAGCGCTGCCAGCGTCAGCGCGGCGCCGACGGGCGCCTGGCCGGCGACCACGACGACGCTGAACGCCGGCAGGCTCAGCATGACGTCGACCGTGCAGACGACGACGACGACCGCGCGCAGCGGCCGCCGTTTGCCTTCCGGAGGCGCAAAGGCGCACGCATGCAACAGCGGGTCGATCGCCAGCTGTGCGGCCAGTGCGACGACATAGAGCGGCCAGTTCCCCAACGCAGGTGTCGCGCCGTCCGCGGCGGCGAGCACGAGCACGGGCCCGAACGCGAACCAGCTGTCGCCAAGCCGCAGAACGAAGTGCTCTCCGGAAGCCTGACCGCGCAGATAGCGGGGAACGTCGCTGGCCACGTAGCCCGCCAGCACCAGCAGCGGCACGAGGTTGAGCGGCGCGAAGAAGAGCATCGGCACGAACGCGAGCTGGGTGGCGGACCCGTAGCCCTGGGCGACCGGGATATGCACGTTGCGCGCGAGCGCGAAGGCCACCACCAACACGACGCAGACCAGCGGGTTCAGCGGCCCGTGGGCCGGTAGCCACACCAGCGCCGCCAGCGCGCAGGCCGCGAACGGCACGTTCGCGGCCCACATCCAGCGGCGCTCGTGATGGCTGAGTCGGCGCGGAGGCGCCGGCGCGGCAGCGACCGCGGTTGCGCGCGCCGCGGCCGCGAAGGCGCCGGCGAACGTCCGCTTTGCGTTGAAGGAGGCGATGTCGAAGGTCACTGTCGGTGCGGTCCTGAAGCATCGGCTTGAGCGGGCATCGCCATGAATCGGACATCCGTCCACAGGGCTTCACCAGCCGCCCGCACGAGCGGCGACGAGGGCTACGGTGAGAGACGACCCGCCTGTCGCGACCGCCGAGGGCCCGACCATGACGCGCCGCGGGGCGCCGTAGGTGCGTCGTCGGCGCCGCTTATCCTCGAAGGGGATGGCCTCCGCCGCCCACTCCACGCGCACGAGCCGGCTCGCCGAGCAGCGCCGCAGCCTGCCCGACGGGCCCGGCGTCTACCTCTTCCGCGACGAGGCCGGCACCGTCATCTACGTCGGCAAGGCGAAGTCGATCCGCAAGCGCGTCGCCGGCCACTTCTCGAACGTCAAGGGCGCGGGCGCGACGCGCGGCGCGATCGAGATGGTCTCGCGGATCCACCAGATCGAGTTCCTGCTCGTCGCCTCCGAGGCCGAGGCGCTGCTGACCGAGAACCAGTTCATCAAGGAGTACAAGCCGCGCTTCAACGTCCGGCTGCGCGACGACAAGTCCTATCCGTTTCTCGCGATCTCGCTCGACGAGGAGTTCCCGCGCGTGTACTTCACGCGCGAGCGCCACCGCCGCGACCGCGCGTACTTCGGGCCGTACTCCAACGCCAAGAAGGTCCGCGGGACGCTCGACCTGCTGCAGAAGGTGTTCGCCTTCCGCTCCTGCCCGGCGCCCGAGCCCGGCCGGCGCAGCGGCTCGCCGTGTCTGGACTTCTACATCAAGCGCTGCGGCGCGCCGTGCGTCGGCTACCAGTCCCGCGCCGAGTACCGCCAGGCGATCGACGGCGTGATCGACTTCCTGTCGGGCCGCTACCGCCAGATCGAGCGCGACCTCGAGACGCGGATGCGAGCGGCGGCCGCCGCCGAGGAGTTCGAGCAGGCCGCGCTCGAGCGCAACCGGCTGAAGGCCGTCCGCAGCCTGCTCGAGCGCCAGCGCGTCGCCAACGAGGCCGTCGGCACGCTCGACGCGATCGCGATCGCCGTCGACGGCGTCGACGCCAACGCGCAGGTCTTCCAGATCCGCGACGGCGTGCTGTCGGACC
>JAWVGK010000403.1:0-18248 GCA_033855155.1 Solirubrobacteraceae bacterium
CGCCGGATCGTCGTCGATCGCCACGACGGATCGATCGCCGTCGACTCGCGCCCGGGCCGCACGACGTTCCGCGTCGCGCTGCCATTCCGGCAGGGCTGAGCCGAGGCGGCGCCGACGAACCTGGACGAATGTTCCGTACGCGCCACCGTGGCCTTGGCTAAGGTGCGCGGCTCGGAGGCGCGGTCCCCTGGGCTGCGGCGCGGACAGCCCCATCGGAGACGTCAGGATGACACCCCCAGGGATCGAGTCGTGCGACCGGCGCCGCCCGCGGACGGCGGTCGTCTGCGCCGCCGCCGCGCTGCTGTACCTCGCGCTCGCGGCCGCGCCGTCTCAGGGCGCCGCCCCCGCCGCGACGCTCGCCGATGCGACCGTCGAGGTGAGCTTCGACCCGGCCGCGGTCGTGCGCCTGCGAGGACAGCGCCTCGTCGCACTGGGCGCCGCCGACGCCCGTCCGCTGAACGACGTCCTCGCACGGGGCGCGATCGCACGCATCGAGCGCGTCGTCGAGCAGCCCGAGGCGGACGTCGACCGCACGCGCCGGCGGCTGCTCGCGGGCGGCAACCGCAACGTGCCCGACCTCAACCGCCACTTTCGGATCGTCACCGACGGCCCCGCCGCGCGCGACGAGCTGCTGGCCGCGTTGCGCTCGCTGGAGATCGTCGACGAGGTCATCCGCGAGCCGCGTCCCGCACCGGCGCCCGCGTCGCCGAGCTTCGTCTCCGCGCAGCGCTACGGCAACGCGGCGTCCGCGGGCATCGGCTCCTCGGCGGTGAGCGCGCGCGGCGGCGGCCACGGCGAGCTGGCGACGATCGTCGACGTCGAGTACGCGTGGAACCCGGCGCACGAGGATCTCGCGAAGGCGGCACAGCCCGGCGCGATGATCGCCAACGGGACCCCGCGCGACCCCTTCGCCAGCAAGGACCACGGCACCGCGGTGCTCGGCGAGCTGATCGGCACGGCCAACGCCTTCGGCGTCACGGGACTGGCGGCCGGCAGCGCGATCGGCATGGTCAACGCGTACGCCGCTTCGGGCTACGCGCCGGCGAACGCGATCGACCTCGCGCGGCGCGCCCTGCAACCGGGCGACGTGATCCTGCTCGAGCAGCAGACGTCGGGTGTCTCGGGCAGCGGGGCGGGGGCCGACGCGTACGTGCCGATCGAGTACCTGCCGTCCGTGTACGACGCGATCAAGGTCGCGACGCAGAGCGGGATCATCGTCGTCGAGGCCGCCGGCAACGGGGCGGTCGACCTCGACGGCGCGGCGTATGAGCAGCCGTTTCCGCAGGGCAAGCCGGACTCCGGCGCGATCGTCGTCGGCGCGGGCAGCGGCGACGCGACCTGCTCCGGGACGCCGAACTCGCGGCTCTCGTTCTCGACCTACGGGACGCGCGTGAACCTTCAGGGCTGGGGCGCGTGCGTGACGACGAGCGGCTTCGGCGGGCTCTTCGACGGCGGGCCGAACGCGCTGTACACGTCGGGCTTCAGCGGCACGTCGAGCGCGGCGCCGATCGTCGCGGCCGCCGCGGCGCTGTACTCGAGCGTGTTCGAGGCCGAGACGGGCGCGGCGCCGAGCCCGAAGCACGTCCGCAGCCGGCTCGTCGCGACGGGGACGGCGCAGGGCAGCGCCGCGAGCGGCAACATCGGGCCGCTGCCGGACCTCGTCGCGGCGTTGACGGGCTACGACGCCACGCCGCCGACCGTCGCCGTCACCGGCCCGTCGGGGCCCACGAACGACGCCACGCCGACGTTCGCCTTCACGGCCAGCGAGCCCGGCGCGACGTTCGAGTGCCGCGTCGCCGGCGAGGCGTCGTTCTCCGCCTGCGCGTCCCCGCTGAGCCTCGCGCAGATCGACGAGAACGCGACGGCCACGTTCGAGGTCCGAGCGATCGACGCCGCGTTCAACACCGGCCCGATCTCCCGGCGCGACGTCAGCATCGACACGGTGGCGCCCGCGGTGACGATCGTCGCCGGCCCGTCCGGTCCGACGATCGACACCACGCCGACGTTCGACTTCTCCTCCGACGATCCGGGCGCGACGTTCGCCTGCCGCACGCGCACGGCGCTCGATCCGGGGACCTTCGAGCCCTGCGGCTCGCCGTACACGACGGCGCCGCTGCCCGAGGGCGCTCGCGTGTTCGACGTCATCGCGACCGACGCCGCCGCAAACGCCGGCGCGCTCGCGTCCCGCGCGTTCAGCGTCGTCGGCGCCGTGCGGGGCTCCGGCCAGGTCGCGCCGGCGCCCGCGCCGGCGGGGGCCGCCACCGTCCGGCGGCCGGCGATCGCGGCGGCCTCGAAGTTGACCGTTCGCGCGACGCGCGCCGGCTGGGTGGCGCTGGCGCGACCGCGCGTCAGCTGCCCGGCGTCCGCCCCGGCCTGCAAGGTCACCGCGAGGGTCCGGCCGCTGGCCGGCGGCGCGCCGGTCGGCGCGTTCTCGAAGACGGTCGCCGCCGGGGCGTCGACGACGATCCGCTTCCGGCTGACGAAGAAGGCGCGCGCGACGCTCAAGCGCCGCGGCCGCCTGAAGGCGACCGTCAGGATCGAGGCGCGGCACGGCGCCGCAGCCGCGACGAGGACGGTCAGCGTCACGATCACGCGCCGCTGACTGTGAGAGTCCTCTGAGGATCGGGCGGACGCGCCGGAGCGGTTGGGAAGAACCTCCGCACGTCCCCCAACACAGGAGGCTTCATCGCATGTTCGCCGACGCAGGACCCCCGCTCATCCTGATCGCCCTCGGGCTCGTCCTCTGGCTGGCCGTCAGCGCCACGCTCGCCGGCATCTCGATCCAGACGATCGGCATGATCCTCTTCGCCGTCGGCGTGGCCTGGCTCGTGATCGAGATGTTCCAGGCGCGTGCGGTCGGCGGTCGTCGCGTCGTCGAGGAGCCCGTCACGTATCGCGAGCGCCGGATGTAGTCCGGCGCCTCGCGCGCGACCGCACGTGGCAGACGAGGCGGGGCTCATGCCCGGCTTCTCGCTTGTACGGGCCCCGCCGGCGTTCCGGACGCCGTCACCCGGTTAGGATCGCTCGCATGATCAGCACAATCGACTTCGTCGCCATTCCGTCGCAGGATCCCGACCGCGCGCGCAGCTTCTACGTCGACACGCTCGGCCTGCGCCCCGACGACCACGGCCAGTACGAGGTCTGGGCCGGGGAGACGTGCTTCGGCATCTGGAACCCCGCGCAGATGGGCATGACGTTCGCGCCGCAGAAGAACGGCCACATCGCGCTGCACGTCGACGACGTCGCGGCCGCGCGCGCGGACCTCGAGGCCAAGGGCGTCGAGTTCGCCGGCGACACGTTCGACACGGGCGTCTGCCACATGGCGCTGTTCACCGACCCGGACGGCAACGACCTCATGCTGCACTGCCGCTACAAGCCCTACGAGTGAGCGCTACGGCGTGAACTTCACCGTGATCACGTCGCCGTCGCGCATCGCGTAGTCGCGGCCCTCGAGGCGCAGCGTGCCGCGGTCGCGCGCGCCGGCGTAGCCGCCGGCGTCGAGCAGTTCGTCCCAGCCGACGATCTCCGCGCGCACGAAGCCCCGCTGGATGTCGGAGTGGATCTGGCCGGCGGCGTGCCACGCCGTCAGGCCGCGCTTGAGGTGCCACGACTGCGCCGGCTTGTCGGTGCCGGCGGTGAAGAACGCGATCAGCTGCAGCAGCGAGAACGCGCCGCCGACGACGCGCTGCAGGCTGGACTGCGCCACGCCGAGATCCTCGCGCATCGCCGCCGCGTCCTCGGGCTCGAGCTCGGCGAGCTCGGCCTCGATGCGGCTGGAGATCGCGACCGCGACGGCGCTCTGCGAGGCGGCGTGCTCGGCGACGGCGGGCGGGATCTCGTCGTCGCCCTCGTCGACGTTGGCGACGAACAGCACCGGCTTGGCCGTCAGCGGGCCGAGGTCGCGCAGCGCGTGCGGCGCGTCGGGCGGCGGCGGCACGGTGCGTGCCGGCCGGCCCGCGTGCAGCGCCTCGATCAGCTCGCGCAGCCACGCCTCCTCGGCGACCGCCGCGCGCTCGCCGCCGCGCGCGTCGCGGATGACGCGCCCGTGGCGGCGCTCGGCCTGCTCGAGGTCGGCGAAGATCAGCTCGGTCTCGATCGTCTCGATGTCGGCGAGCGGATCGACGCGGCCGTCGGGGTGGATGACGTTGGGGTCGTGGTGCGCGCGCACGACGTGGATCAGCGCATCGGTCTCGCGGATGTTCGCGAGGAAGCGGTTGCCGAGGCCCTCGCCGCTGTGCGCGCCCGCGACGAGCCCCGCGATGTCGTGGAAGTCGATCGTGTCGGGCACGATGTTCGACGCGCGCAGCAGCGCGGCCACCTTGTCGAGGCGCTCGTCCTCCACGGCGACGACCGCGACGTTCGGCTCGATCGTCGTGAACGGGTAGTTCGCCGCCTCGATGCCGGCGTTCGTCAGGGCGTTGAAGAGCGACGACTTGCCCGCGTTGGGCATGCCGACGATGCCGACCTTCATCGGCGCCCTGCCGCGCCGACGGCGGTGCCGAGCAGCGCGCCCGCGGCGATGTCCGACGGATAGTGCACGCCGAGGTAGACGCGCGACAGCGCCATCGCCGTCGCGACCGCGTACAGCGGACGCCCCGGGACCAGCCCCGAGTAGGCGCGCGCGGCGGCGAACGACGACGACGCGTGCGCGGACGGAAAGCTCAGCGACGTCGGCGTCGAGATCAGCGCCGGCAGCTTCTCGAGGTGCGGGCGCTTGCGGCGCACGGCGACCTTCAGCGCCGTGTTGAGCAGGTAGGCGGCCAGCACCGCGCCGGTCGCGCGCAACCAGCGCTCGCGACGACGCGCGTCGACGGCGGCGCCGGCGGCGCCGAGCGCGAGCCAGATCGCGGCGTGTTCGCCGAGGCTCGAGAAGCGGCGGATCGGCGCTTCGAGGCGCTCGCTCTGCGCGTCCTCGCGCAGCAGGCGGTACAGGCGGACGTCGACGCGGGCGATCGCTCGCGCGATCGGGCCGCCGCCTAGGCGCGCGCGCAGCGAGCGCCGGGAGCCGGGATCGGCGACGAACGGGGGTGAGGGTGCGCTGGTCACGGGCGCCACGATAGAGCGCGGGGAGCGGCGACCGCATGGTGGGCCGCCGCCGGGCACGCCGTCCGCGTCCGGTCCGTCAGGCGGATGGCTCGGCGTCTTCGCGCGCCTGCCGCGCGCGCTCTTCCGCCTCCTCGCGAGCCAGACGGGCTTCGTGGGCTTGACGGTCGGCGTCACGGGCCTTGGCCTCCATGGCGGCCTGCTCGTCGGCGAGCTGCGCCGCCTCCGCCGCGAGCCTCTCGGCCTCGACGCGCGCCTGCGCCTCGGCCTTCTCGCGCTCGACGCGGGCATGCCAACCCTCGACCTCGTCGGGCTCGACGCCGAGCAGACGGTCGTCCTGGACGGCGAGCTTCGCGAGTTCCTCGGCGCTCAGCCGTTCGGCGTCGGCGCTGGGGACGGTCGTCGCGGCGGGGTCCAGGTGCAGGCTGTCGCGGTTGACGCTGGCGCCGCGCAGCACGGCAAGATGGTGCTTGCGTCCCGCGAGCCCGCTGCGAATGCCGGCGACGAGGGGCAGGTCGAGGCGGTAGAAGTAGACCTCCTCGAGCTTGCCGAGCTTCTCCCCGGAGCCGTCGAGCACGTCCGCTCCGATCCAGGTCTGTATCTGCTGCACTTCGATGCTCATGGGCTTCCCTTGGTGGTCGTGGTCCGCGGCCTGCAGCAGATCCTAGAAGCGCACGCGCGTCGACGATCGGACGCACCACGCGCCGCGGACGACACGGACCCCGAGGGGCGGCGGCTCGGGACCCGCCGCCGCCCCCATGTCAGCAGCCGATCAGGCGCAGCCGATGGTGGTGACGCTGTTCTGCGGGACGCCGGCCGGGGGGGCCACCGTCACGGTGCAGGCCTTCGTGACCGTCGTGACCGTGTTGGTCACGGTCGAGATGACGGTGCTGGTCGTCGTGACCCAGCTGTTGACGACCGTCTGGACCTGCGTGGTGAGATCGACCGCGAAGGCGTTGACGTCCGAGATGTTGGCGACGTTGGCGAACACGCCGCCGAGCGCTGCCGTCAGGACGCCCAGGTTGTTGCCCGACGCGACGTTGCCGATGTTGACGATGACGGGGGCGCCGTTGATCTGCCCGATGCACGCGACGTTCGTCCCCGCGTAGGAGCAGTTGTTGACCGTCGAATCCGCGCTGGCCGTAGCGGGGCTGCTGAGCAGCGCGAGCGCAAGCGCAGCGGCCGCCATGAGGGCTGCGATCGTCAGGGGCAAACGGCGCTGCGAGACGTCGGGAGCAAGTCCAACGGGGTTCATCATGTACCTCCTGTACAGAGCGTGGCAGGACGCTCGTCTCCGGAAGGATCCGCGCGATCGATGCCACTCCCATGATTTGTATGTAGCGGCACGACGACCGCGCCGCAGAGGATCAGCTGCTGAGGTATCCCTTCGGATGCGCCTCAGCGTGACCTCCTCGCGGCCAACACTACACCAAGATTCGATGCATTGGCGCAGATGCGCGACCTAGCGACCGCCGGTGCGCCTCGAAGAACCTGCGCCGCCGCGGTCGACGAGGCGTGGCTCATGCAACGGGGCTAGGCGCAGGCCGAGGGCGTGGCGAACCTCCGCGGACGCCCGGCGCCGGGCGCCGGCTCAGCCGCAGGTGCGGATCGCGCCGCTCAGCCCGACGCAGCGGTCGACGCGGGCCGGCGGCCCGCTGCGCCGGATCGTGAAGCGCGTGAACTTGCCGGTCCGGCTGGGGTGCTCGACGTAGACCTGGATGCGTGCGCCGGGGCGCAGCAGGCGCTTGCCGAAGCCGGCGATCTTGACGACGCGCGCGCCGCCGCCGCGAGGCGCCGTCCCGCGCACGACGAGCGGCCCGCGCTCGGCATACGGGCAGCCTCCGCCCCGGCAGCGCACGGTGACGCGCACCCCGGCCGGCGCCGTGACGGTGAAGATCCGCAGCCGCACGCCGGCATTCGAGAAGCTGCCGGAGATCCGCACGATCGGAAACGGCGTGATCGCGCCGGGCCGCGCCCGGACCGACGAGGCGCCCGTCGGCGCCGGCAGCGGGCGGACCACCGGCGGGGTCGGCTCGCTCGGGGCCGCGGGCGGCGCTGGCGCGGGCGCCTGCGCGATCGGCGGGTCGGGTGGTGGTGGTGGGTCCGGTGGGGGCGGTGGGGGAGCCGGCGGGGAGTCCGACACGGTCACGACCTTCGTCGTCGTCGCGAGCGACTTCTCGGTGTCCTGCACCCACAGCCGCACGGTGTACGTCCCCGCCACGGCGAACGCGTGCGTCGCCGGCGACCCGCCGTCGTCGAGAACCTCGTCGTTCTCGAAGTCCCAGGCCGTGGCCACGACGACGGCCGTGTCGCTCGTGGACGTGGACGTGAAGGTCACGGGCTCTCCGGCCACCGGCGCGTCGGGGCTGAACGTGAAGTCCGCCGTGAGCTGCGCCGCCGCGACGGAGACGACGGGCGACGGAAGGGCGATCACCAGCGCGAGCGCGCCGAGCGTCGCCAGCGCCGCGGCTCGCGCGCGGGCGCCGAGGCTCCGCCCGAGGGCGGGCGGCGGGTGGATGTCCGAGCCGGCCGTGGACACGCTGTGATCCAGAGGTTCCCCGCAAGCTCCGTGCGACGAACGTCGCACGACCGCGCGGCGCACGTCGGGCGCGAGCTCGACGCGCTGCCGGGCGCCGGACGCCGGGTTCGTCGCGGTCGCGGCGCGTGTCCGCGGCTGCGCGGCGCTACGCCCCCAGTCCGAAGCCGACGCGGTGCTCGTCGAGGTTCGTGCGCACGTAGATCACGTGGGCGAGGTTCAGCCGGATCGTCCCGTCGTCGACGGTGAGGTCGTGCCAGCCGGCGCTCGCCAGCGCTTCGAGCAGGCCGTCGAGGTCGGCGTCCTCGAGCTTCACGCCGAGGACCTGGGTGCCGGCGAAGCCGATCGTGACGCGCTGGAGAGCCATGGTGGTGTCAGTGTCCCTTCGCAGGTTGGACGATCTCGGTGAGTACGCCGCCCGAGGACTTGGGGTGCAGGAAGGCGACGCGCGAGTCGCGGATGCCGGCGCGCGGCTGCTCGTCGATGAGGCGCACGCCGGCGTCGCGCAGCGACGCGAGCGTCGCCTCGATGTCGGTCACCTGGTAGGCGACGTGGTGCATCCCGGGGCCGCGCTTGGCGAGGAACCTGCCGACCGGCGTGTCGGGACCCAGCGGCGCGAGCAGCTCGACGTGGTTCTCGCCGACGTCGAGCAGGACCGCCTCGACGCCCTGATCGCCGACGACCTCGCGGTGCACGAGCGTCATCGCGTAGTCGCGCTCGTAGAGCTCGAGCGCCGCGTCGATGTCCTCGACGGCGACGCCGATGTGGTCGACGCGGGTGAACACGCGCCCATCGTAGTGGCCCGGCGGCCGCGATCGGCGCGCGACGGGCACGAGCTCGTGCGGGTTGCGACGCGCAACGCGCCACGTTACGGTCGGGCCTCAGCGACGCGCGCACCGCCGGCCCGCCGCGTCCTGCACGAGGAGGAAGGGTTGGCTGGGGTCAGCTTCGAGCGCGTCAGCAAGGTCTACGAGGACGGCACGCGCGCCGTCTCGTCGATCGAGCTGGAGATCCGCGACAAGGAGTTCATGGTGCTCGTCGGCCCGTCGGGCTGCGGCAAGACGACGGCCCTGCGGATGGTCGCCGGCCTCGAGCAGATCTCCGAGGGACGCGTGCGGATCGGCGAGCGCGTCGTCAACCACGTGCCCTCGCGCGACCGCGACATCGCGATGGTCTTCCAGAGCTACGCGCTGTACCCGCACCTGTCGGTCTACGAGAACATCGCTTTCGGGCTGCGCCTGAAGAAGCTCGCCAAGGACGAGATCGAGCGCCGCGTGCAGGACGCCGCGCGCGTGCTCGACCTCCAGGCGCTGCTGCAGCGCAAGCCGCGCCACCTCTCCGGCGGCCAGCGCCAGCGCGTGGCGATGGGCCGCGCGATCGTGCGCGAGCCGCAGGTGTTCCTCATGGACGAGCCGCTGTCGAACCTCGACGCCAAGCTGCGCGTGCAGATGCGCGCCGAGATCGCGCGCCTGCAGCTCGACCTCGGCGTGACGACGATCTACGTCACCCACGACCAGGTCGAGGCGATGACGATGGGCGATCGCGTCGCCGTCATGCGCAAGGGCGAACTGCAGCAGGTCGACAGCCCGCAGGCGCTCTACGACCACCCGGTCAACCTGTTCGTCGGTGGCTTCATCGGCAGTCCCTCGATGAACATGCTCGAGGCACGCATCGTGCGCGCCGGCGACGCGCTCGTCGCCCGGCTCGGCGACCAGCGCCTGACGCTGCACGCCGACGTGCTGCGCGCGCGGCCGGCGCTCGCCGGGCACGTCGACCGCGACGTGATCGTCGGGATCCGCCCGGAGGACCTCGAGGACGCGGCCCTCGCCCAGGGGCCGCCGGCGGGGCGGCTGCTGCGCGGCGAGGTGCGCCTGCGCGAGTCACTGGGCTCGGAGGTCATGGTGCACGTCGCGATCCAGGCGCGCCCGGCCGTCACCGACGCCGTGCGCGAGCTCGCCGCGGACGTCGGCGTGCCGGCACCCGACGCCGGCCATCCGCAGGTCACGATCGTCGGACGATTCTCGCCGCGCTCGCGCGTCCGGGCCGGCGACGCCGGCGAGATCGTCGTCGACACGCGCAGCTTGCACTTCTTCGAGCCCGGGACGGGGCTCGGCATCTACGACACACCGGCACAAGGAGCAGGCACCACATGAGCAGGCAACGACCCATTCGTCCGATCGCCGCGATCGGCCTGGCGAGCGTCATAGCGCTCGCCGGCTGCGGCGGCGACAGCGACAAGGCGGCGACGACGACCGCGGCCCCGGCCTCGAACGTCTCGGGCAGCCTCACGATCGTCGGCGTCTGGACCGGCGACGAGCAGAAGTCCTTCCAGGCGGTCCTCGACGGCTTCACCGCGAAGAACCCGAAGGTCGAGGTCAAGTACACCTCGGCCGGCGACAACGTGTCGACGGTGCTCGGGACGGCGGTCCAGGGTGGCAGCCCGCCGGACCTCGCGTCGATCGCCCAGCCGGGCCTGATCAAGGACTTCCACGCCAAGCACGCGCTCAAGCCGCTGGACTTCGCCGACGCGGACGTCAGCGCGAACTACTCCACCGACATCGCCAAGCTCGGGACGATCGGCGGCAAGCTCTACAGCTTCGTCTTCAAGGCCGCCAACAAGTCGACCGTCTGGTACAACGTCGCCGCCTTCAAGAGCGCCGGCGTCAAGCCGCCGGCCGACTGGGGCACGTTCCTCGCCAACGCCAAGACGCTGAAGGCCTCGGGCGTGCCGGCGTACTCGCTCGGCGGCGCCGACGGCTGGACGCTGACGGATCTGTTCGAGAACGTCTACCTACGCCAGGCCGGGGCGCAGAAGTACGACGCGCTGACCGACCACGAGATCAAGTGGACCGACGCGTCGGTCAAGACCGCGCTGCGGACGATGGCCGACGTCCTCGGCGACACGCAGAACATCGCCGGCGGCAAGGCCGGCGCGCTGCAGACCGACTTCCCGGGCTCGGTCGCGAAGGTGTTCGTCAACCCGGCGAAGGCCGCGCAGGTGATCGAGGGCGACTTCGTCCCCGGCGCCGCCGCGAAGACCAAGCTCGAGCCGAAGACCGGCTACGACGTGTTCCCGTTCCCGTCGATCGGCGCCGCGAAGAACGTCGTCGTCGGCGGCGGCGACTCGATCGTCATGTTCAAGGACAAGCCCGCGGCGCGAGCGCTCGTGAAGTACCTCGCGAGCCCGACCGCGGCCGGCATCTGGGCCAAGCGCGGCGGCTACTCGTCGGCGAACAAGAACCTCCTGCCGAGCGCCTACCCGGACGAGATCACGCGCACGACGGCGACGGCGATCGCGAAGGCCGGCACGTTCCGCTTCGACCTGTCGGACCTCGAGCCGGCGTCGTTCGGCGGCACGCCGGGCCAGGGCGAGTGGAAGATCCTGCAGGACTTCCTGTCGAACCCCGGCGACGTCGACGCCACGGCGAGCGCGCTCGAGCAGGCGGCGGCGAAGGCGTTCAAGTAGGCCCGAGGCCGTGACCGAGGCCCGCCTCGTGGCGCAGGCCGTCGACCCACCGCCGGACGCCTCGCGGGCGTCCGGCGGCGCGGGTCGCTGGCGCCGGCACGCGATCACGGTCGCGTTCCTCGCGCCGGCGGCGCTGTTCCTGCTCGTCTGGCTCGTCTATCCGACCATCCGGACCGTCGTGCGCAGCTTCTTCGACCGCTCGGGAAGCGACTTCGTCGGCTTGCAGAACTACCGCGCGCTGTTCACGACCGACACGCTCGTGCGCGCGATCGAGAACAACGCGATCTGGGTCGGAGTCGTGCCGGCGCTCGTCACGTCGATCGGGCTGATCTTCGCGGTCCTGACCGAGCGCGTGCGGTGGTCGGTCGCGTTCAAGACGGCGGTCTTCATGCCGATGGCGATCTCGCTGTTCGCCGCCGGCGTGATCTGGCGGATCATGGACGACCAGGATCCCGACCGCGGCGCGATCAACGCCTCGATCGCCGTCGTCAAGGACGCCTTCGGCGCCGGCGGCGTGCTGACCGCGGCACAGCCGTCGACGCCCGCGCTGCGGGGCAGCGCGCAGCGCGGGTACGCGCTGCGCACGCCGCTGCGTCCCGGCCAGACGGCGCTGCTGGGCCTGACCGCGATCCCGCCGGCCGAGCTGCCGGCGCGCGCCGCGCAGGCGGCCACGCCGGCCCCGACGCGCGACGAGATCAGCGGCACGGTGTGGCGCGACTTCAAGCCCGGCGGCGGGACGCCCGGCCGCGTCGAGGCGCAGGAGCGCGGCCTGCCCGGTGCGACCGTCGAGCTGCGCGACCCCGGCGGCGCGGTCGACGCGCCGGCGACGACCGCGCACGACGGCAGCTTCGCGTTCGGCGCCCTGAAGCCCGGCGACTACCGTGCTGCCGTCGCCGCGAAGACGTTCGCCGCGCCCTTCGAGGGCGTCTCCTGGCTGGGCCCGAAGCTCATCACGCCGGCGGTGATGATGGCCTACATCTGGGTCTGGGCGGGCTTTGCGATGGTCGTCATCGCCGCCGGCCTGGCGGCGATCTCGCGCGAGGTGCTCGAAGCCGCGCGCACCGACGGCGCGACGGAGTGGCAGGTGTTCCGGCGCGTGACGGTGCCGATGCTCGCGCCGGTGCTGTCGGTCGTCTTCGTGACGATGCTCATCAACGTCCTGAAGGTGTTCGACATCGTGCTGTCGGTGGCGCCCGGATCGACGCAGGACGACGCGAACGTCATCGCGCTGGCGATGTGGCGCACGTCGTTCGGCGGCGTCAACGACTTCGGCCTCGGGTCGGCGATCGCGGTGTTCCTGTTCGTGCTCGTGATCCCGGTGCTGGCGCTGAACGTGCGCCGCTTCCGCAGGGACGCGTGATGGCCCGGATCGCGCGGACGGCCCGCCGCGGCCCGCTGCACGCGCTGCTCGTCGTCGTCGCGGTGCTGTGGCTCGTGCCGACGCTCGGCCTGCTGCTGACGTCGCTGCTGCCCGCGTCGGACATCGCCCAGCAGGGCTGGTGGACGGTCTTCTCGAAGCCGAGCATCGCGACGTTCGACAACTACTCGGCGCTGTTCGCCAACGCCGACCTGACCAAGGCGCTGCTGACGACCGCCGAGATCGCCGTCGGCAACACGCTGCTGCTCGTGCTCGTCGCCTCGTTCGCCGGGTACGCGTTCGCGTGGCTGGAGTTCCCCGGTCGCGACGCGCTGTTCGTCGTCGTCATCGGCCTGCTCGTCGTGCCGTTGCAGGTCGCGCTGATCCCGATCTTCTCGCTGTATCACAGCACCGGGCTGTTCGACACGGTGCTCGGCTTGATCCTGTTCCACGTCGCGTTTGGGATGCCGTTCGCGATCTTCCTGCTGCGCAACTTCTTCATCGGGATCCCCAAGGACATCCTCGAGTCCGCGCGCATCGACGGCGCCTCGGAGTGGCGGATCTTCTTTCGGCTGATCCTGCCGCTCGGCCTGCCCGCGATCGCCTCGCTGGCGATCTTCCAGTTCCTCTGGAGCTGGAACGACCTGATCGCCGCGCTGACGTTCGGCCGCGACACGCAGCCGATCACCGTCGCGATCTTCTCCCAGACGCGGCAGTTCGGCTCGAACATCGAGCTGATCGCGCCGGCGTCGTTCGTCTCGCTGGCGATCCCGCTGCTCGTGTTCCTCGCCTTCCAGCGCTACTTCGTCCAGGGGCTGCTCGCCGGCTCGGTGAAGTAGCGCCGCTCAGACGCCGGGGATCGGCGGCGGCTTGGTCGACGCGCGCCCGCCGCGCGACGGCGCCGCCCCGTCCTCGTCGCCGTCCTCGTGCGCCGCCGCCGCGACGACGCGCAGCCCGGCGACGCCCGCGCGGCGCTGCATCCGCGGCACGCCGTCCATGATCACGTCGATGTCGTGGCGCTCGAGCACCTCGCGGTCCAGCAGCTTGTGCGCGATCTCGTCGAGCTTGCCGCGCTGGCCGGCGATCAGCTCGTGCGCTGCGCGCTGCGCCTCGTAGGCGAGCGCCTGCTGCTCCTCGTCGCGGATGCGGCGAAACTGCTCGGAGCCGTCGTTGACGCTCTCGTGCACGGCGCTCTGCGACGCCGACGGCGAGCCCATCGCGTAGTCGTAGACCATCGCCCGCGCGACCTGCGCGACGCGCTTGAGGTCATCCGACGCGCCGGTCGTGACCTCGCCGAAGACGAGCTGCTCGGCGACGCGACCGCCGAGCAGGACGGTCATGTGGTCGATCAGCTCCTCGCGCGTCTTGAGGTAGCGATCCTCGTCGGGCAGGTTCATCGTGAAGCCCAGCGCGCGGCCGCGGGGCACGATCGAGATCTTGTGGACGCGGTCGACGCCCGGCAGCAGCTCCGCGCACAGCGCGTGGCCTGCCTCGTGGAAGGCGACGACCTCCTTCTCGTGCACGTTGAGCACGCGGCGCGACTCGACGCCCGCGATGACGCGCTCGAGCGCCTGGTCGAAGTCTTCGTCGCTGAGCGCGTCGCCGCCGCGCCGGCCGCAGCGGATCGCCGCCTCGTTGGCGAGGTTCGCGAGGTCGGCGCCGGTCAGGCCGCTGGTCTGCGCGGCGACCTTGCCGAGGTCGACGTCGACGGTCGGCTTGTCGCGCGTGTGGACCTCGAGGATCCGCTCGCGACCCTCGACGTCGGGCGGCGAGACGAACACCTGGCGGTCGAAGCGACCCGGGCGCAGCAGCGCCGTGTCGAGCTTCTCGAGCAGGTTCGACGCCGCCATCACGACGAGGTCGCCGCTCGTGTCGAAGCCGTCCATCTCGACGAGCAGCTGGTTGAGCGTCTGCTCGCGCTCGGCGGAGAGGTCCGAGCCGCGCCGGCCGCCGACCGCGTCGAGCTCGTCGATGAAGATGATCGCCGGCGCGTTCTTGCGCGCCTCGCGAAACAGGCGCCGGATCCGCGCGGCGCCGAGGCCCGCGAACATCTCGACGAACGAGGCGGCTGACTGCGAGAAGAACTGCGCGCCGGACTCGTGCGCAACCGCCTTCGCCAGCAGCGTCTTGCCGGTGCCAGGTGGGCCGTGCAGCAGCACGCCCTTCGGCACGCGCGCGCCGAGCTTCGCGAAGTGCTGGGGATCGCGCAGGAACTCGACGACCTCGCGCAGCTCGTCCTTGGCCTCGTCGACGCCCGCGATCTCGTCCCAGCCGATAGACGACTTCGTCTCCGGCTTGATCTGCACCGGCTTGGTCTTGGGCATGAGCTTCAGCGTCCGCCACAGGAAGAAGCAGATCAGGAACATGAAGACGATCGTGAAGACGCCCGACCACTCCAGGCCGAAGTCCTTGACGGAGTCCAGGAAGCTCTTGCTCGCCATCACCACCAACATCGGCAGCGGGGGGGAGATGCTTCAGCGGGGCTGGACGTCGGCGGTCCGGCGGGGGTGTCGTCGTGGGGTTGCGCTAGACCGAGCCCGCCGGTCTTGCGGCGAGGACGGCGCGATCACCCTCGAGCTTCCGCCGAACATCGCGACAGCGAGGCGCGTGACTATCGACAGTGACGCAATTGCGCGGCTCAAGCGCCCGCGACCGGCCGACCGCTCGGCCGTCACCGCGAACTCCGGACGGCTGTACTCGGTCAACCTCGGGCCCGATCCTCGCGATCCGGGCACCCGACGGCGTTGGGTGAGCGTGCCGCTACAGCGCGGATCTCGAGGGATCCGTGCGCTCGCTTCTGGGCGGGTGTACGGTGCGCCCATCGTGCGCCGAGCGGTAGGGCTTGCCGTTGCGAACGCAGCGCTCATCGCGCTGCTGTGGTGCTCGACGGCCGCCGAGGCGCGCGACGCATTCGTCGGCTCGTTCGACGGCACGCAGATCGCTGCGCATTTCTACCCGGCCGTCGGCCTCGATCCCGGCGAGCGCGCGCCGACGGTGCTCATCGGCCCCGGCTGGGCGACGGTCGGCGACACGTCTCCGGACGCGAACATGGGCGACCGCATCGGCACGTCGAACCTCCGCAACGACGGCTACAACGTCGTCACGTGGGATCCGCGCGGGTTCGGCGGCTCGGGCGGCGTCTCGACGTTCGACGCGCCGGCGTTCGAGGGTCGCGACGTGAGCGCTCTCGTCGACTACGTCGCCGCGCAGCCCGAGGCGCGGCTCGACGCCGCGGGCGACCCGCGCGTCGGCATGTCGGGCTCCAGCTACGGCGGCGCCATCCAGCTCGTGGCGGCGGCGATCGACCAGCGGCTGGACGCGATCGTCCCAGACGTCGCTTGGGAGTCGTTGCTGGACGGCGTTGCGAAGGACGGCGCGTTCAAGGCCGGCTGGTGGCTGTCGCTGTGCGCCTACGGCGAGGTCTTCGGGCTCACGGCCTTCCCGCCGGGACCGGCCATACAGCTTGGCAGCGTCGACGCGGCGTTCCGAACGATGTGCCTCGAAGGCAGCGGGCTCGGAAAGCTATCGGCGGCGAGCACCCAGTGGGTGGAGTCGCGTGGGCCGGGCGCGCTCGTCGGGAACGTCCGGGCGCCGACGCTGCTCATGCAGGGAACGCCCGACACGCTGTTCGGACTCGATCAGGCGATCGCGACCTATGCGGCGCTGCGCGCCAACCACGTTCCCGCGAAGATGCTCTGGTACTGCGGCGGGCACGGCACGTGCGCGACGCCGGCAGGCGATCCGGCCGTGCTGTCGCAGGCAGGCCTAAGCTGGCTGCGGCGCTGGCTGAAGGGCGACACGTCGGTCGACACCGGGCCGCGGGTGGAGTGGCTCGACGACGGCGGGACCTGGCGCTCGGCGGCTGACTACCCGCTGGCGCCGGCCGGCACGATGGCCGGATCGGGCTCGGGCACGGTCGCGTTGACCCCCACCGTGGCCGCGACGCTCGGCCCGTACGTCGTCGCCACCCCGTCCGCCGGCGCCCTGGACGTGGCGTACGCCGCACCGCCCGGCGAGACGGACATCGTCGGTGCCCCGACGGTCACGCTGACCTATCACGGCTCGGTCCTGCTGACGTCGCCGCAGACGTACGTGTATGCCCAGATCGCCGATGCGAGCGCCGGTCGCGTCGTCGGCGGCCTCGTGACGCCGATCCCCGTCGTACTCGACGGGCTGACGCACACGATCAGCCGCCCGCTCGAGGTCGTCGCGCTGCGCGGGCGACCGACCTCGAACCTGCGCCTGCAGCTCGTGGCGAGCTCGCCGCTGTACGGCCCACAGCGCTCGCTCGGATCGATCACCGTCAGCTCGGTGACGACGTCGCTGCCGCTCGTCGACGCGGCCGCCACGCCGCCGTGACGCATCCGGCAAGCAGCCCGATGCGTCGCTCTAGAGCAACAGCCTGTCATCTGACCGCGGCGACTCACCACATGCTCCTGTAGGTACTCGAATCGTTCTCCCATCACGTCGCAGACTGAAGACCTGAGCCTAGAAGACCCCTGAAGAAGTGGGTCTGGAGCGATGTGCACTTGGAGAGGGCGCCCGGAGCGGCGTGGTTCGGGGGTCGTGGCCGGTGTGTGGCGGCGCTGACCGCCGGCGGTGTTGGTCGGCTGATCTGCCCGGTTGACCGCCCGTGCGGGAGTCGGCAGCCGCCACGGGGTCTCATGCGGCGGGTCAGCCGCTGGTGGTGGCGAGTTGCCGGCCGATCGGGTTGAGGTTCACCAGCGCGGCGGCCCAGCTGGCTTGCAAGGTGGCTTTCTCGCTTCCGATGTACCGGCTCTTGCGCGCGCCGTAGCGGCAGGCGAGCAGCCCGAGGAGCCGCTCGATCCGGGGGCGGGTGTGCCGCAGATGCCCGGCGGTGGCCGGGTCGGCGAGTGCTTGGCGAGCGGCGATCATCAGCTCTTCGTGCTCGCCGAGCGCGATCTGCCGGTTCGGTCGCCCGGGGCAGCACTTCTCCTTCAGCGGGCAACCGCCGCACACCGCTCGCGGGATTCGCGCGGTCCGCACACCCTTCTTCGAGGTGGTGATCTGCGCGGTGTTCGCGGCCGGGCAGGTGACCGTCCCGGCAGCCGGATCGATCGTGAACTCCCGCTTGCCCACCCGATCCTCAACCACCGCGCCGTCGGGGACGGGGGCGAGCACCTCCACGTCACGCTCGGCCATCTCGTGGCGCACGACCCCGTTCGCGTAGGCGGTATCGCCCAGGATCCGCTCAGGCCTGCGCTGGGTTGACTGCGCGTCGATCAGGTGCTTGGCCTGCGGGCCGTCGCTCTCCGCGCCCGGGGCGACATGCACCGCCATGATCAACGCCACCGTGCTGTTGGTGACCGCGGCGGACAGCTTGTACCCGTCAAACCGCGACCGCGAGCTCTTGCGAGCATGCTGCATCTCCGGGTCGATCACCGAGATGATCCGCCCCGACCTGGTCCCGCGATGTAGCCGGGGAACGCCGTCCTGATCGACGTCGAAGTCCTGGCCGATCAGCTCGCCGAGCAGATCGTGCGCCGCCTTGACCTGCTCGTCATCGAGCAGCCCTTCGGACTGCTCGACCGCCAGCAGCGCCCGCTGCGCGTCCTGCGCGACCCGGGTCAGCATCCGCTCGCGTTCACCTTTCAACCGCCACTGGCACTCCGGTTTCACAGCCGGCTGCGCATAGTCAAACACGAGCCCCGAAGCCAGCACCTCGCCCGCCTGACCGTCGGCCGCGCTGACCGCGTCGATCAGCTTGCGCACCCCCCAAGCGCACCAGCCGGACGGTGTCCTGCGTCGCGGCCGCGCCGAGCATCGGGGTGGAATCGACGATCTGTTCCACCGTCCCGTCCAGCAACCCCAACTCTCGGGCGAGG
>JAWVGK010000404.1:0-4941 GCA_033855155.1 Solirubrobacteraceae bacterium
TCGTGCGCGAGGGCCGGCGCAGCGGTGCGCTGCAGGTGCGCATCGTCACCGGGCCGGGCGACCTCGACACGGCGTCGCTCGCGGGCGCCGTCGAGTGCGAGGGGCTGATGTGGACGCGCACCGACGCACTGGCCGAGAGCACGGTCGGCGGCGAGACCGCGCTGATCGCGGGTGCGCCGACGCTGGTCGAGCAGATCGGCGGCCTGGAGGTCGCGATCTCGCCACCGGCGTTCTTTCAGACGAACACCGAGATGGCCGAGAAGCTCTACGCGATCGCCGCCGACCTCGCCGACCTCAAGGGCTGGGAGCGCGTCTTCGACCTGTACTGCGGGATCGGGACGGTCGGCCTCAGCGTCGCCGCGCGGGCGGGCGAGGTGTGGGGCCTGGAGATCGTCGAGGAGGCGGTCGCCGACGCGATCGCCAACGCCCGGCGCAACGAGATCGACAACGCGAAGTTCTTCGCCGGCGACGTGCGGCTCGCGCTGCGCGAACTCGTCGACGCGGCCAGCCGGCCCGACGTCTGCATGATCGACCCGCCGCGCGCGGGCCTCTCGCAGAAGGTCGTTCGCCGCATCATCGAGGCCTCCCCGCGCCGCATCGTCTACATCTCCTGCAACCCCACGACGCTCGCGCCGAACGCCGCCCAGCTCGGCGAGGCGGGCTACGCGCTGCGCCGCGTCGTGCCGGTCGACATGTTCCCGCAAACGCCGCACATCGAGTGCGTGGCGGTGCTGGAGCGGGTGGGCAGCCCGCCGGCCGAGCCTCTGGCCACGCGACGCTGACCGAACCGCGGCGACGCTCGATCGGTGCGACCCCGGGCCGCGCGGCGGGGCGTCCGCCGCACGCCGGGCGCGATCGCCGCTGAGCGTGGCAGATGTTCCCCGGATACCGGGGAGCATGCGCCACGAGACCACCCCGTAAACGGATCTCGATCGCCTGCACTCAAGCGGCGCGAGGAGAGGCGGACCGTCCGCGCTCCGTTGCGCCAGACCGCGCGGCATGGCGTGCTACAAGTAGCGCATGCGATCGATCGGCATCCGCGAGCTGCGCCAGCAGGCCAGCAAGCACCTTCGCGACGTCGAGCGCGGGGAGACGATCGAGGTGACCGACCGGGGTCGTCCCGTCGCCCTGCTCGTGCCGGTGCCGCCTACCGGCACCGCGGAGCGCCTGATCGCCAGCGGCCGGATGGTGGCTGGCGAGGGCGATCTGCTCGATCTCGGCGAGCCTCTGAAGCCGCTCCCTGGCAGGCCGTTGCCGTCCGAAGTGCTCAGCGAGCTGCGCGCCCACGAGCGCTGACACGTGGTTTACCTGGACTCGTCGGCGATCGTCAAGCTGGTCGTCCACGAGACGGAGTCCGCAGCGCTGCGGCGCTTTCTGCGAGCTCATCCTGCGCGAGCCTCCTGCGGGCTCGCACGTGTCGAGGTTCCGCGGGCCGTCGCCGTGGCGGGCACGGCCGCGATCCGGCGCGCGCGGGAGATCGTCGCGACGCTGGACCTCATCGGACTCGGTGACGGGCTGCTGGACGCCGCCGGAGATCTGGAGGCCGACCTGCGCAGTCTCGACGCTATCCATGTCGCCGCGGCGCGGACCCTTGGCGCAGATCTCGACCTCGTCGTGACGTACGACCGGCGCATGAGTGCGGCTGCCGCGGCGATCGGCCTCACCGTGGCCGCTGCGGCCTGAGCGCCTCGATCAGCCGGTCGCGCCCGAGCGCCTCTTGCCGAAGCGCTTCGTGCACGAACGCAGCGCCGCCTGCCGGCGCGCGGAGCTCTTGACCTTGCGTGCGGACGTGTTGCACGCCGCGAGCTTCTGGGCTCGCGTCTTCGCCTTGGGCTTTGCCTTGGCCGGCGCTTTCGCGGCCGCCGGCGCGGGCGCGGCCGGGACGGCGAGGCCGTTGACCGACGGCGTCGTCGAGCCCGCCACGGCGCTCGGGTTGTCGCCGACGCGCGCGCCGTCGGCGAACGTCGTCGGCCCGCTGCCGCAGCCGAGGTTCAGCGTCGCGGTCTGGCCGCGGTCGATGACGAGCGAGAGCTGCTCGAGCACCGTTCCCGACGGCTCTTCGCAGGTCAGCGTGTACGCCTCCTTGCCCCCTGCCGCGGCGACGAACGGGCGCGTTGACTGGCCGACGTGCCACGCGTACGCGCCGCCGGCGGGCACCGTCGTCCGCGCGTCGAGCTCGTCCTGCAGCGTCAGCGGCGGCTTCTGGCCGGTCAGGCAGATGGGCGGCAGGCCGATGTCCACGACGAGCTCGATGCCCTTCTGGCAGAACGGGCTGGTCTTCGTCTCGAAGTGCCTGCGCAGCCGCAGGATCCTGCCGGCCGGCGCGGTGCCGCGCAGGATCGCGTGGTCGGCGTCGGCGGCCGCCGCGCCGGCGGCCACGAGCAGCGCCTCGCGCAGGCCGCCGCGGTTCTGCGAGTGGGCGTTCGCACCCGTCCACTCGGCCACGACGCCGGTCTCGTAGGGCATGTGGAAGTTGCCGCCGGGCGGCCCCATCTCGATCGTGTAGCCGTAGCCGCCGGTCGCGGCGTACGAGTCGTCCTCGGTCGTGCCGCTCGTGTCGTAGAGCTCGTAGCCGAACTGCGACGTGTAGCCCGCCGCCGCGCCCATCTCGTCGCCGATCGCCTTCATGCGCGCCTCGTCGGGCGCGAGGCCGGCGCCGTGCGTGCCGGGCGGGCGCAGCACGAGCGCGGCGACGTTGTGCAGCGTCAGCAGCGTCGTGACCTCGTGCGTGCGCACGAAGTTCCAGACGGCCTGGACCTCGGGCTCCGAACGCGGCGCCGGCCCGTGGTAGCCCTGCGAGGTGACGTCCGCCGAGCTTCCCGGTCCGCCCCAGCCGTAGCCGTAGTTGCGGTTGAGATCGACGCCCCACGCGAGCTCGCACGGCAGCGACGGCGTCAGCTCGCCGTCGCAGTTCTTGCGCCGGTAGGCGAACAGCCCGCCGGGCGGCGCGATCGCCTCGAGCAGGGTGACGGTCGGGTCCTGCTTGGCCAGCGTGTCGCCGGGATCGAACGTGCCGCGCGAGGAGACGAAGCCGTCGGGGTTGACGATCGGCAGGATCACGATTCGCTCGCGCGCCAGCAGGTCGGCGATGCGCGCGTCGCCCTGCTGCTGCACGAGCATGTGCGCGAACTCCATCGCGGCCTCCATCGACGGCCATTCGCGGGCGTGGTGCAGGGCCATGAGGAAGAACACCGGGCGTCCGTCGTCGGCGCCGACATCGTGGGCGATCTCCACGCCGGAGATCTCGCGACCCTGGTAGGAGGTGCCGAAGACGACCTTGCGCACGAGCCCGGCGTTCTGGTCGACGAGCGCCTTGAGCTCGCCTTGGACGTCGTCGTACGTGCGGTAGGTCGTGCGGCCGCTCGGCAGCGGCGATCCCGCCGCGCCGACGCGCGCGCTGTAGCGGCGGTCGGCGTCGCGCGCGCTCGCGTCGGACTTCGACAGGTCGGCGATGCGGACGCTGTGGCGCAGGCCCGACGCGACGACGAGCGCCAGCTCCTTGACGCCGCCCACGACGACGTCCGCCCAGCCTCCGCCGCGGGCGTGGGTCACGTCGAGACCGGAGGACTCGAGCGCCTGCAGCTGCTTGTCGTTGCCGTAGACGCGCAGCAGCTGGATCGGCCCGAGCGTCGGCGTGGGAAGCGCGAGCTTCGTCAGGCGCAGCGTCGTGCGCGCGCTGCGTCCCGCGCCCGACCGCCGACAGCCGCGCACGGTGATGCGCTGCCCGCCGCGCACCCACGTCTGCGCGACCTCGCGGCCGCCGAAGCCGTGCGAGCCTGCGAGCGCGCGGCCGGCGTCGTCGCGCAGGTCGAGGTCCCAGTCCCCGCTGCCGCGCAGGCGCGCGTCGAGGAAGCCTGCCAGCGGCGCGCGGTACGTCGTCGTCGTGCATGCGCCCTTGGCCTGGGCCGTCAGCGTCCGCACGAGCGCCGGCAGCGACACGGGCACGACCGCCGCGTCCGCCGGCACGGCGCAGGCGAGCGCGGCGAGGACACCGAGCGGGAGGAGGGTGAGCCGTGGCATCGAGAATCCTTTATGCGAGAGCGGAGGCCGTGGCAGCGTAGCGATAGACCACCTTCCGATGGACGGTTGGCGCGCGGCCGGCTCAGGCAAGCTCGTCGAGCAGCGCCCGCAGCTCGGCTCGCAGCCCGGCGACGTCGGCTTCGAGCCGCTCGACGCGCTGCTCCAGCGCGCCGTCGACGGCGGGCGCGCCGGGCTCCGGGCGCGTATACGACGCGCCTGTCGCGGCGGCCGGCGTGGGCGCGGGGGCGGCCATGGGCGCGGCGGGCGCGGTGGCCGCCGGCGGGTCGGGCGCGCCGGGCTCTGCGTTCCGGAGCAGCGCACCTGGCGCGTCGGGCGCTGAACGTGCGTACGACGCGACTGTGTCGCCGTGCTCTGCGTGCGTGTACGACGCGCCTGTCGCGCCGTGCTCCGGGTGCGGGCGCGACGCGCCGGCCGCGCCGGCCGGCGCGGGCGTCGGGACGGCCCGCGCGGCCGGCGGTGGGGCGCCGTAGCCCGGAGCGACGTACGCCTGCGCCGCCTGCGCGTCGTCGTCGTCGCCGAGGCGATGGGCGTAGCGCTCCTCCTTCTGTCCCGGTCGACGACCGAGCTGCATCACGAGGTCGCGCTCGACGAGGCGCCGCAGCGTCTCGTGCACCGCGGCGAGGCCGGCGAACGGGTGCAGGCGGTCGCTGCGCTGCTTGAGCTCGCCCGGCGTCTGCGGACCGCGCAGCATCAGCACGCACAGCACCGCCAGCTCGTCGGACGCGCGCGTCAGCGCCTCGTCGAGCAGGTGGCGGAACTTCGGCGCGCGCCCTCCGCCCGCCAGCCGCGCCCAACGCCGGCGGCTCAGGCGCGTCATCGCGTCGCGGACGGTCGCGTCGTCGTAGCGCACGACCGGGTCGCGCGCCGTCGACTGGTTGCAAGCCACCCGCAGCGCGTTGA
>JAWVGK010000405.1:0-7402 GCA_033855155.1 Solirubrobacteraceae bacterium
CACAACGTCGGCGGCCTGCCCGACGACCTGCAGTTCGACCTCGTCGAGCCGCTGCGCGCGCTGTTCAAGGACGAGGTCCGCGCCGTCGGCGCCGAGCTCGGCCTGCCCGAGCGCCTCGTCTGGCGCCAGCCGTTTCCGGGGCCCGGGCTGGCGATCCGGATCGTCGGCGGCGAGGCGACGAAGGAGCGCCTGGACCTCCTGCGCGAGTGCGACTACATCCTGCAGGACGAGATCCGCAAGGCCGGCCTGTACCGCGACCTGTGGCAGTCCTTCTGCGTGCTGCCCGACGTGCGCACCGTCGGCGTGCAGGGCGACGAGCGCACGTACGGCTCGGTCATCGTCATCCGCGCCGTGACGTCCGACGACGCGATGACCGCCGACTGGGCGCGCCTGCCCTACGACCTGCTCGAGCAGATCGCCTCCCGCATGATCAACGAGCTGCGCGACATCAACCGCGTCGTGCTGGACATCACGTCCAAGCCGCCGGGCACGATCGAGTGGGAGTAACGCCGGCGTCTCGGCCGGGGGACGCGATCTCAGCCGGAAGGCTCGGCGCCTCCGACGAGCCCGTCGGGATCGACAGGCGCCGCTGAAGCTTCGGGACGCTTATGGCTACCGGACGCGATCGCCTTGTCGATCTCGCTCTCGATGCGATACAGCGCGATGTCGATGGTCTCGACGCCCGCCGTCAGCGGCAGGTCGACCGGTTCATATCCGCCGCCGTCAGCCCGCCTCCGGTAGGCGAAGATGCCGGCGCCGTCGAGGTAGGTGGAGACGATCGCCGACGTCTCGCGAACCATCCTCTCCGGAGAGTCCTTCTCCGACAGCAACGCCGCCCACAGCATGAACGTTCGCGGCAGGGCGCTCTGCCGCCAGACATCCCAGTGACCGATCTTCTCGGATTGCGAGCGGCGCCACAGCTTGAGGTCGGTGGCGCTGAACTTGAGCTCCCGCCGACGGTTGGTCCAGTCGTCCATCGCACCCCGGCCGGGTGCGTTGCGGTACGCGGGTCCGCCGGTGAGCTTGCTCTCCGCGCAGACGATCGGCGCTTCGCGTCGATCCGGCCATGCGAGGTCGATCTGGTGGTTCTGACTGAACCCCTTGATCTCCGAGCGGCTGCGCAGCGTCTGGCCGGTGCGGTTGTTCAGGAGCAGCGTCAAGACCATCGCGAACCAGTTGCCCTTGCCGCGATACACGCCGTCGATGCGGCTGTCGTACGGCAGATGGGCCTTGCCCATGGCCTCGGGCGGGGCGTCCGTGATGCGGTACTGGTCCAGACACCACATCAGCTCCAGCCAGCCGTCGCGGATCGCGTCGAACTCCGTGACGCCCGTGTTCTGGATGATCGCGATCAGGTCGTCCCAGCGATGCTGGGGATGGCCCCAACGTGCTTGGACCGCGGCGGCCCGGGCGTCGGCCGCTGCCTCGGCTTCAGGATTCAGCGCTCGTGGCATCCGCCCGCGCATCCCGTCCCATGCGGTTGCGTCGCAGCTCGGTGACCGCGGCGTAGAGCTGGGCGACGTCCTCCGCCGGCACGCCGCAGGCGCCGACCAGCAGCGCCGCGTCGACACGCTGTGCGACGGCGACCCACAGCCCTTGCTGCAGCTGGCGTTCCAGTTGCGCTCGATCAGGTCTCAATCGCCGCCAGGCCTCGGCCAGCGCCGCGGGCGCCGGCACGGGCAGCATCGCTGCTTCGCGGGGCTCCATCTTCAGGATTCCACCCCCGTAGCTGCGTCCGTGGATCTCGGCACCCAGCATCGTCGCCGCGTTGCGCACCAGCAGGGGGAGTGCCGCCTTGGCCTCTGGAGGCAGGCCGTCGCGCAGGCGCACCCCATGCATCGAGTTCACGAACGTCGCGCCGGCATCGTTGCTGACCAGGCGCGGATACCGGTGCGACATGTACGTGAAGTAGAGGTCCGGCACCGGTGTCACGGGAGGCCGGTACCACGTGCTGCGAACACGGCACTTGTAGGCGAGGTGCACCTCCGCGTGCACGCCCTGCTGCAGATACCGGCGCAGGCCGTCGTCGGCGGGTCCATCGATGCCGCCCTGCGCGTCCTCGCACGGCAACAGCATCCAGACGGGCTCACCGGCATCCCGAAGCGCCTCCCAATCCTTCGACGAGAAGGACATGCCCTTCAGGTGCTTGGTCCCCGGGGGGCAGACGGGGAGCACGTGGCGCTCGTCGATGCCGTACTCCTGGCGCGTGGGCTCCGACAAGCAGAAGAAGTCGTTGTTGCCCGTCACGGTGCCGAGCGTCGGCGACCCGTACTCGGAGAGCGTGACGAAGTGCTCTGCGACGACGCGGTCGAACACCTGACGGTGCTCCACGGGCAGGAGCAGGTCCGTCCACTTCCCCTGTTCGGGTGCGGCAACGTTCAGATGCATCGGGCCGCCGAAGCGAATGCCGCGGAGGTCCTCCGCGCTCTGCACCGGAACAAGCGAGAACGCTCGGCAACCTCCCATGCCCCGTGCGAGCACCAGGACGACCTTCTCCGCCGCATCGGCGAACTGCAGGTCCTCGAACATCACCAGGTGCACGGCGCGGAAACGGCGCTTGAGCCAGGCACGCACGGGCTCGGCGTAGCCCGTCGACAGCAGCTCCATCGGCAACACCATCGCGAGGCGCCCCTCGGGTTTGAGGAAGCCACATGCGTGCACGACGAGCGCGGCCCACGAGCTGGCAAGACCCGAAAGTCGAACTCCCTGCTCCAGCGCTGCAAGCTGCGCGCGCTTGCGCTCGACTCCGACGTGTCGTTGGTAGCGCACGAACGGTGGGTTTCCGATGACCGCATCAACCTGAGGCAGCCGAGCGCCGAGCCTGTCGGGAAGCAGCTCGGAGAAGAAGTCGCCGGTGTAGAAGCGGCCGTCCAAGCCCTGCGCTCGCAAGACCTGGCGTGACCGCACCACCGAGGCCTCGTGGAGATCGACGCCGAACACCTGCTCGCGCAGCTGTCGAGGCGAGGCGCCCAGCTCGGCAAGCTTGCGTCCTGCCGCTTCGATGAAGACTGCCTCGCCGCACGTCGGATCGATCACGGTCGCCGACGGGTCGCCCTCCACCGCCCAGTCCGCCAGGTACTCGGCGATCGCCTGCGGCGTATAGAACGCGCCGCGCGCCTTGCGCAGCGCCGGCGTGTCCAGCGGAGTCTCGTGTGCCACGACTGCGGAGGCTACGGGTGGGTGCGGCGGACCGCGGTGATCGCGTGCAGCCGCCCGGCGCGGGGCCGAAGCCGCCGCGTAGCATCGGCGCATGGCGGCCGAGCGGGTTCTCACGCAGCGTGAGCTCAACCGCGCGGTGCTCGCGCGTCAGGGCCTGCTCGAGCCCAAGACCGGGACGATCCCGCGGACGCTGGCCGCGATCGGCGGGCTGCAGGCGCAGTACGCGCCGTCGATGTACGTCGGGCTGTGGTCGCGCACGCGCGGCGTCGAGCGCAACGCGCTGACGCGCGCGCTGGAACGCCGCAGCGTCGTCCAGGCGACGCTCATGCGGATCACGATCCACCTCGTGGCGCGGCCGGACTTCTGGGCGTTCGCGCTCGCCCACGCGCGCCGCGCGCTGCGAGTCGTGGCTGCGCGCGATGCGCGGCGGCGCCGACGCGGAGACGATGCGCGAGCTCGCCGAGCGCGTCCGCGAGCACCTGGCGCGCAGCGAGCGCATCACCCGCGCGCAGCTCGACGTGCTCGTCGGCAAGCAGCACGCGATCGGCGTGGGGCTGTGGATCGGCCTCGTCCGCGTGCCGCCCGCGGGCACCTGGGAGCGCCGGCGCGCGGATCTCTACGCGGCTGCGCACGACTGGGTCGGACTGCCGCCGGACCTCGGCGAGGTGGAGGCGATCGCGCAGGTCGTGCGCAGCTACCTCGCCGGCTTCGGCCCCGCGTCGCGTGCCGACGTCGGCTCGTACACCGGCCTCTCGCAGGGCCGGCTCGCGCCCGCCTACGAGCGGTTGGCGCTGCGCACGTTTCGCAGCGAGGGCGGCGACGAGCTGCTCGACGTCGCGCGGGCGCCGCTGCCCGATCCCGCGACCCCGGTCCCGGTGCGTTACCTGCCGACCTGGGACGCGACGCTGCTCGTGCACGCGCGCCGCGCCCGGATCCTGCCCGAGGAGCACCGCCCGAAGATCTTCCACGTGCGCAACCCGCACTCGCTGCCGACGTTCCTCGTAGACGGCGCGGTCGCGGGGACGTGGCGACACCGCGCCGGGCGCATCGAGCTCGATCCGTTCGAGCGCCTCGATGCCGCGACGCTGCGCGAGCTGCCCGCGGAGGGCGAGCGGCTGGCCGCGTTTCACGCCTGAGGCTGAGCTGCTCAGCGCCAAGCTCCGCGTGCAGGGGGGGCCGCAGTGAACGTCCCGTTCACCTCATGAAGCTCTCGATCGTGAGCGTGACGACGCAGTGTGTGTCAGCCGCCCGGTTGGCGGCCGTTCGCGCACGCCGGCCAGGACGATGTATCTGGATGGTGCCCGCAGCGCTCCTGTACCTGTGATGCGCAGTCGAGACGCGAGGAGCATGTGATGGACGGCGACGCGGGCGCGCCTGACGGCGCAGCGACGAAGACCGACGTCCACGACGGGACCGTCGCGCCGGATCCCGGCGCTGGCCCCGTCGCGGTCGCGGAGGCGATCACGGCCTCCGCCGCGGCCGTCATCGTGCCGGCGCCCCCGCCGCGGGTCGTCGACAAGCGGCCCATGGGCTCGCGCCAGCGCGGCGCGGTCGGCAGCTCGCTCGTGCTCGCGACGCTCGTGCTGATGACGCAGCTGCTGGCGATCTGGCCCGCCGTCATCCAGGCCGTCACGAAGGTCGAGGCGAACGCGCCGGAGCCGAATGCGCTGGCGACGCCGGTGCTGTTCGGCCTCGCGCACATGGTGATCCAGCCCGACGTCGCGCTGATCGAGATGGTCATGCTCGTCGGCGCGCTCGGCGCGCTCGTCGGCGGATGCCGCCGCTTCATCTACTTCTCGACGCGCGACGAGCTCACCCGTCGCGACGAGTGGTCCTACCTCATGCGCCCCCTGCAAGGGGCCGCGCTCGCGCTGATCGTGTACTTCACGCTGCGCGGGGGCTACCTCGGCCAGGACCAGGCCGCGCCCGTCAACCCGTACGGCGTCGCGGCGCTGTCGGCGCTCGTCGGGCTCTTCACCCGCCATGCCGTCAGCAAGCTCACCGACGTCTTCGACACGCTCTTCGGCAAGCCGAAGGAGGACGCCGCGCCGGTCCACGTCAAGGATGGCTGAGCGGCGGCGGCGGTCGGCGGCGCCGCGCCGGTCCACGTCAGGGATGCCTGAGCGGCCGCGGCGGTCGGCGTCACCGCGCCGGTCCAGGTCAAGGATGCCTGAGCGGCCGCGGCGGTCCGCGTCGCCGCGCCGGTCCACGTCAGGGATGCCTGAGCGGGCGCGGCGGTCGACAGGCGGGCGCGGCCCGGCGTGGAGATAACCGCGCGTCCCGCGCCAGCCGCCGAGACCGGCGCGCCGGGGACGTCGTGGCGCGGCAGCTGGACGCCGTCGCGCCCGCGCGACGCGCAGCTGCTGCGCGGGCTGCCGGCATCGCAGCGGCTGCTGCTGACGACCGACGGCACGCTGACGGCGGCGCTCGCGACGCTGCTCGACGAGCCGATCGCGGTTTGGCGCCTCGGCGACGAGCTCGTCACGCTCGAGCACGACGACGACGCGCTCGCGCTCGCCGCGGCTCGCCGCGTGCTCGTGCGCACGGTGCTGCTCTACGGCGCGCGGTCGCGCACGCCGCTGCTGTTCGGCTGCTCGCGGATCGCGCTCGGCCGCCTGCCCGGCGAGGTGCGCCGCGCGCTGCTGCGCACGGACGCCCCGATCGGGCTCGTGCTGCGCGAGCACCGCATCGAGACCTTCCGCTCGCCGCTGCGGGTCGGCATCGTGCCCGCGACCGCGGACGCCGCCGCGCTGCTCGGCGACGGGCTCATGTGCCGTCGCACCTATGCGATCGCGTCCGCCGGGGCGCCGTTGATGGTCGTCGACGAGCAGTTCCCCGCCCGCGGCTTCGGCGCGCAGGGCTGAGCCACGTCGCGGTCGCTTGACAGCGGTCGGCGATGTGTGGTCACCTAGCCGCTCGCAGACCACGATCCTCGGAACGGGGACGCGTGGGCCGAAGTTGGCTTGGAGGAGCGGTGGACAGTCTCGGACCTGGAGTGCGCGCGCCGGCCGCGGCGCCGGCCCCTGAGCGCGAACCGCCGGACGCCACCTTCGACCTGTTCACCGTCGGCGAGCCGCTCATCTGCTTGACGGCCGACGGTCGCCTGCCCGCCTCGCCGAGCCTCCGCAAGTCGATCGGCGGCGCCGAGGCGAACGTCGCGATCGGGCTCGCGCGGCTCGGACTGCGCGCGGGCTACGCCGCGTGCGTCGGCGACGACCCGTTCGGCGACGAGATCGTGCGAACGCTGCGCGGCGAGGGGGTCGACGTCGCGAGCGTGCGGCGCTCGCACCGCCGCGCCACCGGCCTGATGATCAAGGAGCGGCGCTCGCCGCAGGACGTGCGGGTGCACTACTACCGCCACGGCTCCGCCGCGAGCGAGCTCGACGCGATCGGCGTCCTGCCGCGCGCACGCCACGTGCACGCCACCGGCATCACGCTCGCGCTCGGGGCCGGGCCGGCGTCGGCGGTGCACGCGCTGCTCGCGCACGCGCGCGCGACCGGAGCGAGCGTGAGCTTCGACGCCAACATCCGCCTGAAGCTGTGGTCGGCGCAGGAGGCGGTCGCGGCGATCGGCGCGGTGCTCCCGTACGTCGACGACCTGCTGCTGAGCGAGGCCGAGGCGCTCGCGATCTCCGGCGTGGCGCAGCGCGGCGAGGCGCCTGCGATCTCCGGCGCGGCACACCCCGGCGAGGCGCTCGCGATCTCCGGCGCGGCGCAGCGCGGCGAGGTGCTCGCGATCTCCGGCGCGGCGGAGCTCGACGCGGCGCTAGAACGTCTCGGTGAGACCGGGGTCGCGCGGATCGTCGTGCGGCGCGGAGCGCGGGGCGCGGTCGGCATCGCGAACGGCGAACGCTGCGAGGTGCCGGCGATCGCCGCGGGACCGGTCGTCGACAGCGTCGGCGCCGGCGACGCGTTCACGGCCGGCTACCTGTTCGAGCGCCTATCGGGCGCGGGCTTCGAGGCGGCGATGACGACCGGCTCCTGGGCGGCGGGCCACGTCGTCGCGCACGCCGGCGACTACGACGGCCTGCCCGACCGCGCCGAGTACGACGCCTGGCGCCGCGCGGACCGCGTGGCCGACCGATGAGCCCGCGGCCGCCGAGCGTCGCGGCGCTGCTCGGCGAACGCCGCATCGTCGCCGTCGTGCGCCACGCCGACGCGGCCGCCGCCGAGGAGATCGCGCGCGCGGCCGCCGACGGCGGCCTGCGCGCCGTCGAGATCACGATGAGCGTCCCCGGCGCCG
>JAWVGK010000406.1:0-2765 GCA_033855155.1 Solirubrobacteraceae bacterium
CGGCGACCGCATACCCCGAACGAGGTGCAGCGCCTCCCCTACCCAGATCGGTGGGCGGGGAGGGGCAGGGCCGAATCGCAACGAGTGGTCCAAGCCAATCGTCTCCGTAAAGGCGAGGCGAAATAGAAAGGATCTCCAAGACTCACGGGGGCGGGTTTCGACGAAGACACCCGGGATTAGGTAGGTCGTCGTCGGTTTGCAGACCCCTCGAGTGACTGGTGCCGTCGACCGTCTCGGCGACATAGTCGCTGTCGTACCCGAGGCCACCCGGATTGGACGCCGGGTCATACCGGCTGCCGGGTGATTGCCCCGGTGGCCCGTGGCGCCCGAGAGGTCTCCGTTTCGACGATTCCAGCGCGCTCCCATCCACTACTGCTCTTCCCCGGCGAACCGCCCGCCGGCCGGCGCTCCTGGCGGAGCAAACGTAGGCTCGGAACTCTCACCCCGGCGAACGGAAGATGGCCAGCAACCGCCAATCTGCGGCTGCTCGGCCCTACATCCGCTCGAGCAGCGCCATCCCACACGCGCCCACCAGCCGCTCGACCGTCGTAGCGCCGTCGACGTCGTGCTCGGCGCCCGACAGCACGTCGCGCCAGCGCCCCGCGGGGGCGTCGATCGCGGCGCCGAGGCCCGGCTCGCGCAGCAGCACGACGACGAGGACCTCGGCCTCCTCGCCGCGCGTGAACGCCAGCACGGCCGCGCCGGCCTCGACGGGCTCGTAACAAGCGCCGGCGAACGCCTCGACCCGGCGCGCGCGTAGCGCCAGCGCGCGCTCGATGACGTGCAGCTTCATCGTCGACCGCGCCGGCGGCTCCCCCGCACGCAGCGCTGACAGAGCCAAGCGGCGCGCGTCCCAGTCGACCGGGCGGCGGTTGTCGGGATCGACGAGCGAGAGGTCGAGCAGCTCGTCGCCCTGGTAGACGTCGGGCACCCCGGGGACCGTGAGCTTCAACAGCAGCTGGCCCAAAGCCGAGCGCTCGCCCGCCAACGCGACCCGCGAGACGAAGGGCTCAAAGTCCGCCAGGAACGGCGCGTGTGTCAGCAGCGCGCCGGCGAAGCGCTTGACGCGCTCCTCCCAGTCGTGGTCCTGGTCGACCCACGTCGTGTTGCGCTTGGCCTCGCGCAGCGCCTTCTCGATGTACCCATCGAGCCGCTCGCGCGTGATCGGCCAGACCGCCACCAGCGTCTGGAAGAGCAGGTAGCGCTCGTGCACGTCGGGCGCCCCGTCACAGACGAGCTCCGCGGTCAGCTCATACCAGCGCCGCACGCGAACAGCCCACTCGTCGGACATCGCGCTCAGCGCGCCGACGCGCGCGCGGGCGTCGCCGGAGCGCTTCGTGTCGTGCGTCTGCGTGGTCAGCAGCCCGCGCGGGAAGCGCCGCGCGCGCACCTCGTTGGCCTCGTGGAACTCCTGCACCGAGACGCCCCAGCGCCCCGGATCGCCACCGACGTCGTTGAGCGCCAGCAGCCGCAGGTACCTGTAGAACGCCGTGTCCTCGATCCCCTTCGCCGTCACCGGCGGCGAGGTCTGCTGAAAGCGCGAGACGAACTCCTCGGGCGCGCCGTCGAAGAGGTCCGGCCGGCGCGCCGCCGCCAGCGCCGCGTGGTCGGCGTCGTCGAAGACGCCGTGGCGGACGTACGTGCGGTACACCGGCAGCCGCGCCAGCGCATCCTCGAGCCCACCCGGATCGTGGATGCGCCGCAGCCGGTCGACCTCGCGCGTGAACGTCGTCGACGCCTGCTCGAGCTGCGCCTCCAAAGCGAGCTCCTCGAACGCGCGCCCCTCGCCGACGAGCTCCTCGTACAGCGCCGTCAGCGGCGCCTCGCCGGCCGGGTCGACGAACAGGCCCTGCACCTCGTTGAGGAACTCGTAGCCGACCGTCCCCTCGACGGGCCAGTCGCGCAGCTGCTCGCCGGGATGCAGGATCTTCTCGACCCAGACGTGCTCGGCACCGGCGTCGCGCAGGCGCTCCAGGTACCCCGCCGGGTCGGCCAACCCGTCCGGATGGTCGATGCGCAGCCCGTCGAGCACGCCGTCGCCGAGCAGCTCGAGCACCTTGCCGTGCGTCAGCGCGAAGACCTCGGGATCCTCGACGCGCACGCCCGCGAGGTCGTCGATGTCGAAGAAGCGCCGGTAGTGGCCGGTAACCGGATCGACGTCGAAGACGCGCACGCGCTCGGCCTCGTCGGCCCACCAGCGGTTCTCGTCGCCGGTGCCCATGTGGTTGGGCACGACGTCGAGGATGATCCCGAGCCCCTCGTCCGCCAGCCCGCGCAGCGCCGCCTCGCCGCCGAGCGCCTCCGACACCGTCGTCGGATCGACGACGTCGTAGCCATGCGTCGAGCCCGACCGCGCGGTCAGCGACGGCGACAGGTAGAGGTGGCTGATGCCGAGGTCGCGCAGGTACGGCACGAGCTCGCGAACGTCGTCGAAGCGCAGCCCCGGGCCGAGCTGCAGGCGGTACGTCGCGCGCAGCTCGGCCACGCTCACCCCTCGACGTCGACGCGCTTGAGCACCGTCACCGACCGCGCGGTCGTGTCGATGCGCCCGCGCGCGTCGTAGGTCGTCGACCCCGCGGCGGCCGTCGGGTCTGCCGTGCTGAGCTCCAGCGCCCAGGCCTGCCCCCAGCGGCGGGCGGGCAGCGCGAACGTCACGTCCTCGTGGTGGGCGTTGATCAGCATCAGGAAGGAGCCGTCGACGATCTGCCCGCCGCGCACGCTGCGATAGGGGAACTCCTTGCCGTTGAGGAACAGGCCGACGACGT
>JAWVGK010000407.1:0-4183 GCA_033855155.1 Solirubrobacteraceae bacterium
CGAGGGCATCGCCGCGGGCGACGTCGCGCAACGCGATCCCGGCGAGATTGACCGCGACGCGCTGCCCCGCGTGCGCCCGCTCGGCCGGCTCGTCGTGCACCTGCAGCGATCGCACCCGGACGCGCCGATGCGCGGGCAGCAGGGCCAGCGTGTCGCCGACCGCCAGGGTGCCCGACCACAGCGTCCCCGTGACGACGGTGCCGGCGCCGTGGATCGTGAACGCGCGGTCGATGTGCAGCACGGCCGCGCCGTCCCGGCAGCGTTCGGCGTGCGGCGTCACATGCGCCGCGACGCGCGCCAATGCCGCCGCGACGTCCGCCACGCCGTCGCCGGTGCGCGCCGAGCACGCCACGACCTCGGCGCCGGGAAACAGCTCGGCGGCTTCCGCGGCGGCCCGCTCGGGGGAGGCCCGGTCGCACTTGGTGATCGCGACGACGCCCTGCTCGATCCCCAGTGCCGCGAGCACCTCCGCGTGCTCGAGCGTCTGCGGCATCACGCCGTCGTCGGCGGCGACGACCATGAGAAAGAAGTCGATCCCGGTCGCTCCGGCGACCATCGTCCGCACGAAGCGCTCGTGACCCGGCACGTCGACGACCGAGACGCGGCGCCCTCCGGGCAGCAGCAGGGGCGCGAACCCGAGCTCGATCGACATCCCGCGCGCCTGCTCTTGCGGCAGGCGATCGGTGTCCACGCCGGTCAGCGCGCGCACGAGCGCCGTCTTGCCGTGGTCGATGTGACCGGCGGTCCCGAGCGTCAGGGCCGCGTGCGCCTGGGCCGGACGGGTGATGCGGTCGTCGGTCAGCTTGATGACCGTTCGATCTTGGCGATCTTGCTGAGGCGGCGATCAAGCGTGACGTACTCGGCACCGACGACCAGCGCGGTTGCCAGCGAGATCGCATCGGGCAGGCGCAGCGCGCGATGTGCGCCGCGCAACTTCGCGGCGCGCCGCGCGATTACGCGGTCGATCGGCACGATCGTTGCGCTGATGGCGTCGATGAACGCGTCGACGGCATGGTCGCTGCCACGTTGGAGGGGGCGCACGAGGATCTCGGCGTACACGCTGGCGCCGATCACGAGCTGCTCGCCGGTCGCGAGGTGGGGGCGCAGCGCGTCGACCGCGGTCTCGTGCTGCGCATCGGACGCGTCCAGAAACGCGATCAGCACGTCCGCGTCGAGAGCTACTGGCGCCACTCGTCGCGCAGCTCGTCGAGATGCTCGGGCGGGTACGTCCCGGGCGGGAGGCTGCCGGCGAATCGCGCGATGAGATCGTCGGCGCGCTCGACCTCGATGCGGCCTTGCCCGGCGACGCGAATGACGACATCGTCGCCGGCAGAGAGTCCCGCAGCGCGCAAGACGCTCACCGGGATCGTGACCTGGTTCTTACCGGATATCTTGCTCATCCTTTACCACCGTAGCATGATGGTAAAGGGCCCGGCGGCTGCTGGGAGCATGTCTGCGACGGCCAGGCGGGGCTGCGGTCGAGACCGTCTACGCCGCGCGCTCCCGAGTCACGGCAAGACGGCGCGCACCGCGCGCGCCGCCTCGCGCGCCTCGTCGTCGGTCAGCGTGCGCGGGTCGAGCAGCAGCCGGCCGTCGTGCAGTCGGCCCACGACCGCCGGATCGCCGGCCCGCAGGTTCGCGGCGAGCGCGGTGGCGCCGGCCGGGCCGGGATCGATCGCGACCGCCGGCCCCGGCAGCTCGAGCAGCGGCAGCGCGCCGCCGCCGACGCGGGCCGTCGACGCGACGACCGTGCCGCCGGTCGCGGTCGCGAGCTCGCCCGCGCGCCTGCTCAGCGTCGCGTCGTCGGCTTCGAGCATCGCGAGCACCGGCAGCGCGCGGCGCGCCGCCGCCGGGTCGCGATGCAGGGCGAGGGTGGCCTCGAGCGCGGCGAGCGACAGCTTGTCCATCCGCACGGCGCGTGCGAGCGGATGGCGGCGGCACTTGTCGACCGCCTCCCGCGTTCCGACCAGCAGCCCGGCCTGCGGGCCGCCGAGCAGCTTGTCGCCCGAGAATGCCGTCAGCGCGGCGCCGGCGCGAACCGATCGGCGCACCGGCGGCTCGCCGGCGAGCAGCTCGACGTCGTCCGTGAGGACGCCGGAGCCGACGTCGTCGATGACCGCTGCGCCGAGGTCGCAGAGCTCCTCGATCTCGACCTCGGCGACGAAGCCGACGGTCCGGAAGTTCGACGGGTGCGCGCGCAGGATCGCCCCGACGCGCTCGCCCCCGGCGGCCAGCGCCGCCTCGTAGTCGGCACGGCGCGTGCGGTTCGTCGTGCCCACCTCGACGACGTGCGTGCCCGCGACCGCGAGGATCTCGGGGATCCGGAAGCCGCCGCCGATCTCGATGAGCTGGCCGCGCGAGACGATCGTGTCGCGCCCGGCGGCGAGCGCCGCCACCGCGAGCAGCACCGCCGCCGCGCAGTTGTTGACCGCGATGGCGGCCTGCGCGCCCGTCAGCTCCTTGAGCAGCTCTTCGACGTGGTCGTGGCGCGAGCCGCGCTCGCCAGTGCTCAGATCGAGCTCGAGGTTCGAGTAGCCCGCCGCGATGCGCGCGACCGCGGCCTGCGCCTCGACGGCGAGCGGCGCGCGGCCGAGGTTCGTGTGGACGACGACGCCGGTCGCGTTGAGCACGCGCCTGAGCCTTGGCCGCAGGCGCGCCCGCGCTCGCGCGACGAGGTCGACGGTCGTGTCGTCTTTGCCCTCGCCGTTGAGCAGCTCCTCGCGCCGGGCCTGCAGCTCGGCGCGCGCGACCGCGGTCGCCAGCCGGTCTACGGACGGCAGGTCGCGCAGGCGGTCGCGGTCGCTCATAGTCCAGCCGCGATCTTGTCGGTCAGCTTGAACACCGCTACGCCTCCTGCTTGGTCGCGTACCTCTGCCTGGCCGCCTCACCGGACGTGCCCAGCAGTGATCCGATGAACGCCCACGAGTAGCCGTGTGCTCTGGCCTCGTCGACGGCGGTCTTGATCGAGAGCTCGGCGGCGGACCTCGAGATGGCGGCGTCGCGAAGGGCCGCAAACACCGCGACGTCACGTTCGTCCTCAGCTGCGGGTTCGTACGCCTCGGATCGTCGAGCCAGTTCGGCGGCATGGTCGAGGATGTCTTGCACGGTACGTGGCATGTCCATCACCTCAGAAACTTCTCGCGGGCCTGCATCGCACGCGGGACGACCGGTGCCGGGCCGCTATGCATGTCGGATGTCCTCGTCGCTGACGCAGTGCTTGCGGGCGCTCGCCGCGATCACCAGATTCACGCCCACACGATCGCAAGTTACCTTGTGATGCGCGGGCTGTCGACCAATCGACATCCGGACCGGCTTGGCGTGCTTGATCGCGTACACCGCGCCGTGCTCGCCGCTCCGAATGGACCGCGTCGCACCGGTTCGAGGTTCGGATGGGCCATGGGCTCCCAACGCCGCCGCGGGCAGCTTGCATCTGCGCCCGCGCGTCGCGAGCGACGTCAGCTCGACGCGTGCCGCGGGGCGCCGCCACCCCGGAGAGACCCTGTGTCCCTTTCAATTCAGGGGCTTGGGGATGAGTTCAGTCGAGCAGTCCGGAGACGTCGTGCCGGCCGATCCGCAGTCGCCGGCCGTCTCGCAACGTTGCGACCAGTTCGCCGTTCTGATCGAGAAGCCACCGCGCGTTGATCGCGGTGACGTGCGTCACGCGACCGTCGCGGTCGAGTCGAACCGCATGTCCCTCGGGTGTCTCCTGTGCCGCGTTGGCCTTCTCGTCGCCGGAAGCTGACAGGTACAGGACGTCGCCGCTCGCCTCGTAGGAGCCCGTGAGCTGCAGATCCTCGGCGGCAACGTGAACGGTGGCGGTAGGCATCTCAGATCGGCGAACGGTCGGTGGAGAAGACCGTCACGATGATGGCAGGAACACCGACGAAGTCCACCACGGCGAGGACCCACAGGCCACCCTCCCGGCGAAAGAACCGCTGACGACCCGGGCGCTGATCGAGGCGGCGCTCGGCGGGCTCGCGAATGGTTCGGTCGACGAGATCGAGGTCTGCGACCGCGGGATGTTCCTCAAGGATCTTCGCGTACACGAGCGCGGAGAGGATGACCTCGACGCCATCCGGCGTCCGAGTGCGCAGCACGACCTCCATCGCGTCATCCTCGCCGCCGCACCGGACATTCGCCACGAGAGCCGGATGCGGCTCGGGTCGTCCTTCGATAGGTACCT
>JAWVGK010000408.1:0-4260 GCA_033855155.1 Solirubrobacteraceae bacterium
TCGTCGTAGAGCTCGACGATGTGGCGGTCGCTCGTGAACAGGTGGTGGTAGTAGCGCTCGAGCTTCTCGCCGTCGCCGACGTCGAGCGTCGCGGCCTGCCCGCCGAGCCCCGGCCAGCGCTCGTAGACGTCGCAGACGTGGCCCTCCTGCGTCAGGCGGTGCGCGCAGACGAGCCCAGCGACGCCCGCGCCGAGGACCGCGACCCTCACGAGGTTCGCACCGCGGCGCGCATGCGCGCGATCCCGCCGAAGCGCGAGCCCAGCGCGATCAGCCCCAGCAGCGTGATCGGCACCGCGACGACGAAGCGCAGCAGCAGCAGGTAGGACAGCGTCGCCGCGCCCGAGTGCCCGAGCGCGTGCAGCCCGAAGATCAGCGCGGCGTCGAACGTGCCGACGTAGCCCGGGCCGCTGGGGACGAGCACGAAGACCGTCGCGAGGCCCATCAGGTAGCCGACGTCGAGCACGCCGAGGTGCAGCCCGACGGCCTGTGCGGTCAGCAGCCACGCCCCCCACTCCAGGCCCCACACGAGCAGCGACCAGGCCAGCAGCGAGATGCCGTGGCGACCGCGCATGCGCAGCGTCGCGGCGCCCATCGGCGCGAGGAAGTCCAGCACCCGGCGCAGGTGGCCGCGGCGCTGCAGCACGAGCGCGGCGCCCGCGACCAGCGCGATCAGCGCCGCGACGAGCAGCGCCGCGAACAGCAGGCGTCCGCCCGACGGGACGTCGATTCCGCCGAGCACGCCGTACGCCAGCACGACGAACAACCCGATCAACACCGCGACGTCGAGCACGCGCTCGGCGACGATCGTGCCGATGATCGTGCGCGCGTCGGTCCGCGCGCGCGGCGTCAGGAACACGACGCGCAGCGCGTCGCCGGCGCGGGCGGGCAGCACGTTGTTGCCGAGGTAGCCGACGGCGACGAGGCTGTGCACGTCGGCGCGCTGCGGCTGCGCGCCGTTGTGTCGCAGCAGCGCCAGCCAGCGCTCGCCGCGGGCGGCGCAGCCGGCGAGGTAGACGACGATCGCCGCCGCGAGCGCGGCCAGCCGCGACGGCGAGTCGGGCAGCGCCGGCGCATCCTGGTGCAGCGCCCAGACGACGACGCCGGCGAGCGCGGCGAGCGAGATCGCCGCTCCGAGGACGGTCAGCGCACGCTGGCGCCCGGCGGCGCGATCGAGCGGTGCGCTAGCGGGCGGAGGTGCGCTCGCGCTCATCCTCGGCCACGCCGACGTTCGCCTTCTCGCGCACGATGTAGAGCGGCCGCCGCTTGACCTCGTCGTAGATGCGCCCGACGTACTCGCCGATCAACCCGATCGCCATCAGCTGAAAGCCGCCGAGCAGCAGCACCGCGACGACGGTCGTCGTGATGCCGGGGATGAAGTTGCCGAAGATCCTGAAGCCGACCGCGACCGGGATCGCGAGGAACGCCATCGCCGCGAACGTGAAGCCGGCGACGGTCGCCAGCTGCAGCGGGACGTTGGAGAACGACGCGATCGCGTCGAGCGCGAAGTGCACCATCTTGCGGATCGGATACTTCGTCTCGCCGGCGTGGCGCGCCTCGCGCACGTACGGCAGCGCGGTCTGCGTGAAGCCGACCCACGTCGTCATGCCGCGCAGGTAGCGGTTGCGCTCGCGCATCGTCAGCAGCGCGTCGAGCGCGCGGCGGTCCAGCAGCCGGAAGTCGCCGGCGTTGGCGACCAGCGGCACGTCGGCGACGCGCCCCATGATGCTGTAGAACCAGCGCGCGGTCGTGAGCTTGAAGCGCGACTCGCCGGTGCGCTGGGTGCGGGTCGTGTAGACGACGTCCGAGCCGGCGCGCCAGTGCTCGACCATCGTCGGGATCAGCTCGGGCGGGTCCTGCAGGTCGGCGTCGATCATGACGACGGCGTCGCCGGCCGCGTGGTCGAGGCCCGCCGTGATCGCCGTCTGGTGGCCGAAGTTGCGCGACAGCGTGATGACCTTGACGCGCGGATCGTCGGCGGCGATCTGCGCGAGGATCGCGGGCGTCTCGTCGCGCGAGCCGTCGTCGACGACGACGAGCTCCCACGGCAACGCCGCCAGCGCGGTGCGCACGCGATCGCAGAACAGGAGCGCCGTGCCCTCCTCGTTGAGCATCGGCGCCACGACGCTCACCAGGGACAGCTGCCGCTCGGCCACGTCGCTGATCGTAGTCGCACCCCTCCGACCCGGCGTCACGCCAGGCGGTCGGGCTGGACGGATCGCCGATGCGTCCGGCGTTGACGCGTTCGCATGTCCGACGTATCCTGCGCCGCGCGGGGAGCTGTTCGGCCATCATCAGGAGGCACCATGGCAAGCAACAGGGTCCTGTACGGCGTACCGATCCTGCAGGCGAAGGAGAGCGGCGATCTCGAGCAGATGCGCAAGGTCGCCGCCGAGGCGGAGCAGCACCTCGAGGAGCATGGCGACGTCGCGGGCGCACTCGAGGAGCTGAAGGCGGAGATCGCCAAGGCCGAGGCCGGCGACGCGGCATAGCCGCGAAGCCTGTGGCACCCGCCGAGCAGCCGGCGATCCCGCGCCGGCGCAGCGAACGCGACCTGCGGGACTTCGTGCCGGTGCACGTCGTCTGGGAGCTGACGCTGGCCTGCAACCTCAAGTGCAGCCACTGCGGCTCGCGCGCGGGCAAGCGCCGGCCCGACGAGCTGACGACCGCGGAGGCGCTGGACGTCGTCGATCAGCTCGCGCGCCTCGGCACGCGCGAGCTGACGATCATCGGCGGCGAGGCGTACCTGCGTCGCGACTGGACGCAGATCGTCGCCGCGGCGGCCGCGCACGGCATCTACTGCGCGATGCAGACGGGCGCCCGCGCGCTGACCGAGAATCGCCTGCGGGCGGGCATCGAGGCGGGGCTCGGCGGGCTCGGCGTGTCGATCGACGGCCTCGCCGAGGCGCATGACCGCGTGCGCGGCGTCGCGGGCTCGTTCGACCACGCGCTGCTGACGCTGCGCCGCGCGAAGGCAGCGGGGCTGAGCACGAGCGCGAACACGCAGATCGGTCCGCAGACGATGGCCGAGCTGCCGGCGCTGCTCGATCGCCTGATCGAGGTCGGCATCGGGCAGTGGCAGCTGCAGCTCACCGTCGCGATGGGCAACGCCGTCGACCACCCGGAGCTGCTGCTGCAGCCCTACGAGCTGCTCGAGCTCATGCCGCTGCTGGCGCGGCTGCACCGCCGGGCGCGCGAGCACGGGGTCTTGCTCGTGCCGGGCAACAACATCGGCTACTTCGGCCCGTTCGAGCACCTGTGGCGCGGCGACGGCGAGGAGCGCGGCTACTACTCCGGCTGCTCCGCGGGCCAGACGGTGATCGGGCTGGAGGCCGACGGCACCGTCAAGGGCTGCCCGTCGCTGCCGACCGTCGGCTACGCGGGGGGCAACATCCGCGACGTCCCGCTCGAGCAGATCTGGCGCTCGTCGAACGGCTCGCTGCGGCCCGGCGACGACCTCTGGGGCTTCTGCGGCGACTGCTACTACGCCGACGTCTGCCGCGCCGGCTGCACCTGGACGTCGCACTCGCTGCTGGGCCGGCCCGGCAACAACCCCTACTGCCACCACCGCGCGCTGACGCTCGCCGAGCAGGGCGTGCGCGAGCGGGTCGTCAAGGTGCAGGAGGCGGGTCCCGACTCGTTCGCGATCGGCCGCTTCGAGCTGATCGAGGAGGGGCTGGACGGCGGGCCGGCGCCCGATCGCGGGCCGCTCGCGCCGCCCACCGCCGGCCCGCTGGCGATCACCCACCGCGAGCCCGCGGCGCCGCGGCCGCGCCCGATCGTCCCGCGGCCGCTCGGCTTCTGCCACGGCTGCAACTGCTTCGTGCGCGAGGACGAGGTCAGCTGCCCGTTCTGCGGCGGCGACCTCGCGCAACTGCGCGCGCGCCACGACGCTTGGCGGCTGCGGATGCAGGCGCTGATGGACGAGGTTCGCCGGCTCGCGCCCGCCGAGCCGGCGCCGACCTGACGCCGCGCCGCGTAACCTGGCGCCCGTGACGCGCTGCGCAGCCTGCGGGGCCTCCGGGCTCGTGCCGCACCTCAAGGTCGCCGGCGACGCGGGGCCCGACGGCCTGATCCCGACGACCGACCAGTTCGGCACGGCGCTGTCGGATCTCGTGCGCTGCGAGACCTGCGGGCACCGCCAGACCGAGCCGATGCCGGCCGACGCCGTGCTCGAGAGCGCATATGCCGACGCCGCCTCCGACGACTACGTCGAGGAGGAGGCCGGCCAGCGCGAGACCGCCCGGCGCGCGCTGGCGCGCA
>JAWVGK010000409.1:0-4984 GCA_033855155.1 Solirubrobacteraceae bacterium
TCGCATGTTCGAACCACCCGACGGGCCCGCCACGCTGACCGACGACGAGATCGAGACGCACCGCTTCGACAGCACGGTCTCCGCCGCCACCGACGACACGACGGACACCGCCGACGACGCGGCCGACGCCGCCGACAGCGCCGACGACGCCGGCGACGTGGCCGACACCGGCGACGACTCCGGCGACGTGGCGGACACGAGTGACACCGGCGACGACTCCTAGCCCGCGGCTGCGGGCGACGCCCGCTCGCGACCGCGAGCTGGGCGCCCTCGGCCTGACGCTCGATCCCGTCACGACGGACGAGTTCCTCGACGAGTACCGCGAGCGCCGGCCGCTCGTCGTGGCGCGCGCCGAGGCCGGCCGCTTCGACGGCGTGCTCGGCGACGGCGACGTCGAGCGGCTCGTCTGCGAGTCCGCGATCAGGACGCCGGCGTTCCGGCTCGTCAAGGACGGCGCGCAGCTCGCGCCCTCGAGCTACACGACCGACGTCGCGTGGCGCCCGGGAAGCTTCTCGGGCACCGCGCTCGTCGACCGCGTCGCGCAGGAGCACGCCGCGGGCGCGACGATCGTGCTGCAGGCGCTGCACCTGCACTGGCACCCGGCCGCCGTCTACTGCCGCAGCCTGGAGGCCGCGCTCGGCTGGCCGGTGCAGGCGAACGCCTACCGGACGCCGGCCGCGTCGCAGGGCTTCGGCGTGCATCACGACACGCACGACGTCTTCGTCTTGCAGGTCAGCGGCCACAAGCGCTGGCGCGTCTACGCGCCGGTCCTCGAGCTGCCGCTGAAGAGCCAGCGCTGGTCCTCCGCCGACGGCGCGATCGTCGGCGAGCCGCTGTACGACGTCACGCTGCGGGCCGGCGACACGCTGTACCTCCCGCGTGGCTGGCCGCACGAGGCGACCGCCGCCGACGCCGACTCGCTGCACGTCACCGTCGGCCTGCACCCGCCGACGCGCATCGACGCGCTGCGCGCCGCGCTGAGCGAGTGCGCCGACGACGTCGAGTTTCGCCGCGGCCTCGACGCCGGTGGCGAGCTGCCCGGCGAGCTGCTCATGCGCCTCGCCGCGCGGCTGGAGCCGGGCGCCGTCGCACGCCGCGCGCGGCGCGGCTTCGTCGACGCGCGCCGCCCGATCCTCGACGGTCAGCTGACGCAGCTGCGCGCGCTGCCGACGATGACCCTGCGCTCGCCGCTCGAGCGCCGCCCGACGGTCATCGCCGACCTCGAGCTCTGCGACACGGGGGCGAGGCTGCGCTTCGAGGGCAAGGAGCTGCGCCTGCCGCCGCAGGCCGCCGCAGCCGTCGCGGCGGCGCACGGCGCGGACGAGCCGTTCACGGCGGCCGCGCTGCCGGGTCCGCTCGACGCCGCCGGCCGGCTCGTGCTCGTCAGGCGCCTCGTGCGGGAGGGGTTCCTGAGGCTGCTCGAGCCCGGCTGAGGTCGGCGGCGTTCGCGCCGGCGACGCCCCCTACTTCCTGACGTCCTCGCAGTCGGCCGCGACGACGTCGGCGGCGTCGGCGAAGACGACGTCGTTGCCGTCGCCGCAGGTGACGTGGTCGACGAAGCCGTCGACGAGGTTGAAGCGGTCGTCGCCCTCGTCGCCGCTGACCGTGTCCTCCGCCAGGCCGCCGAAGATCACGTCGTTGCCGGGGCCGCCGGCGATCGTGTCCAGGCCACGATCGCCGTTGAGGAAGTCGTCGCCCTCGTTGCCGAGCACGACGTCGTTGTCGCGGCGCCCGTACATCTGGTCGTTGCCGAGGCCGCCGTGGAGGACGTCGTTGCCGTTCTCGCCGTCGACGTAGTCGTCACCGTCGTTGCCGAACAGCTCGTCGTTGCCGTCGGCGCCGAAGATCGAGTCCTTCGCAGGGCCGCCGAGGAGGACGTCGTCGCCGGGCGTTCCCGGGATCGTGACCGACGACGGCGGCGCGTCGGTCGAGGGCTCGGGCGCGATCTGGATGACGACCTCGCAGCTCTTGAGCTGGTCGCGCGCCGGAGCCGTCGCCTCGACGTAGACCGTGTCGCGCCCCGTCGAGCAGTCGACGACGTCGGCGTCCTCGTCGGCGACGCGGACGACGTCGTTGCCCGAGCCGGCGTTGATCTCGTCGGCGCCGGGCCCGCCGACGATCTCGTCGGCGCCGGTCGACGTCGAGATGTAGTCGTCGCCCGAGCCGCCGTCGACCGTGTCGTTGCCGGCGGCGGCGATGAGGCGGTCGCGGCCGGCGTCGCCCTTGACCGAGTCGTCGCCATCGCGGGCGTAGACGACGTCGCCGCCGCTGCCGCCGTCGACCGTGTCGTCGCCGGGGCCGGCGTCGATGCGCTCGCTGCCGGTGGCGCCACGCAGCGTGTCGTTGCCGGCCCCGCCCTCGATCGTGTCCGAGCCGCGGGCACCGTCGATGTAGTCGTCGCCGTCGCCGCCGTCGAGCAGGACGTCGTTGCCGAGGTCGGCCTCGACGATGCGGTCGTTGCCGGGCCCGCCGTGGGCGACGTCGTCGCCGTCGCCGGGCTCGAGGAAGTCGTCGGCGTCGCCGCCGTCGAGGTTGTCCTGGCCGATGCCGCCGTACAGGCTGTCGGCGCCGGCGCCGCCGAGCAGCGTGTCGTCGCCGGCCTGGCCGAAGAGGCGGTCGTCGCCGTCGCCGCCGTCGAGCGCGTCGTTGAACGCGCCGCCGTCGAGCAGATCGTTGCCGGCGCCGCCGAGCAGCGTGTCGTCGGCGCGCCCGCCGCGCAGGACGTCGTCCCCGCCGAGGCCTTCGAGGCGGTCGCGGCCGCGCGTGCCGGGCAGCGTGTCCGGGCCCTCGGTCCCGCGCGTCACGGCGAGGCCGGGCTGCGCCGCGAGCGCCCGCGCGCGCGTGCTCCCGCCGAGGCGCTGGACGCCGAGCCGCTTGAGGCTCAGCGTCGAGAAGACCGAGACGGTGTGGGCCCCTCCGTCGCCGAAGTACAGGCGCGACTCCTCCGAGGCGTATGCCGGCGCGCCCGGCCCCTTGCCCGTGCGCACGCGCGACAGCAGGCGCCGAGACCGCAGGTCGACGATCGCCGCGGCGCGGCTGCCGCGGTTCGCGCCGACGGCCGCGCGCGTGCCGTCCGGCGAGATCGCCAGCGCGGCGCCGACGCCGGGCTTCAGCGCGATCTTCGCGCGCCGGCGGGCGCTGACGCGGTCCAGCGCGCTGAGCGTGCCGTCGCTGCTGCTGACCCACACGACGGTGCCCGTCGGTTCGAACGCGACGCCGCCGGGGAGCGCGACGGTGCCCTTCTTCGTGCCCTGCGTGAAGGTCTTCTTCTTCGTGCGCCGCGTGAGGCGCAGCGTCGTCAGGTCGACGAGCCCGACGCGCTCGCCGAGCACGACCGCGGCCTGCAGCGCGTCGGGCGAGATCGCGAGCGCGCCCGGCTTCGCGCCGCGCAGATCGACGCTGGCGGTCAACGCCATCGTCGTCGTGTCGACGACGTCGATCGCGCCGCGCCGCGCCGCGAGCAGTCGCGTCCCATCGGGCGTCAGCGCGATCGATCCGATCGCGCCGCCGACGTCCACGCCGCCGGCGACGGTGCGCTCCGCGAGGTCGACGACGGCCACGCGGCGGCCGGCGGCGACGAACGCGCGCGACCCGTCGGGCGTGGCGGCGACGGCGCGCGTCGGCGCGCCGAGGTCGATCCGCGCGCTGACGCGGTTGCCCGGCACGTCGGTCAGCACGAGTTCGTTCGTGCCGGTTGCGACGACGATCGCGCGGGCGTGGGCGGCGGGAGCGGCGGCGAGGACGGCGGCCGCGGCGATCAGCGTCGTGAGGCGGAACATGTTCTCCGGACAACTCGCCCCGGGCGCCGAGGTTGCGCGCCTACGCGTAGATCGGGTCCAGCCGCGGCCAGCGCTGCGCGTCGTGGCCGCAGATGACCGGCGCCCGCGGGTTGGCGCGGACGTGCTCGCGCAGCTGTGCGAGCGAGCGCAGGTAGAGGCGCTCGTCCTCGAAGAAGATCGGCACGAGGTCCTCGTCGATCGTGCGCCGCGTGTAGGCGGCGTCGGCGGTCAGCAGCAGCTCGCGCCCGTCGAGCGCGAGCAGCAGCGACTGGTGGCCGAGCGTGTGCCCGGGCGTCGACAGCAGGCGCACCGAGCCGTCGCCGAAGAGGTCGACCGTGCGCTGGAACGCGCCGTGGGCGTGCGCCGCGGGCCCGGCGTAGTCGATCGTGCGCCAGTCGAAGGGCTGGTCGTAGTGCTCGCGGCGGTAGCCCTGCAGGAAGCCGCCCGCGCTGGCCGCGCGCCATTCGACCTCGTCGACGACGAACGTCGCGTGCGCGAACTGCGTCGCGCCGCTGGCGTGGTCGTTGTGCAGGTGGGTCATGACGATCAGGCCGATGTCGGCGGGCTCGACGCCGAGCGCGCGCAGGCGCGCGGGCGCGGAATCCTCGCGCCCCAGGCGCGCCGGCAGCAGCCACGCCTGGCGGCGCCCGAGGCTCGTGCGCGGGTCGTCGCGCACCGTCGCGTGGAAGCCGGTGTCGACGAGCAGCCGCCCGGCGGTCGGGTGCTCGACGAGGAAGACGGGCACGGGCACCCAGAACCAGCGCGAGCGCGGCGCCGTCAGGCCGATCCCGCGCAGCTGCCACAGCGGCCCGCGCGGGCGCTCGAGCGCCCGCGGGGGCATCAGCACCTCGCCGCAGCGCAGCGGCCAGACGCGCACGGTCGCGCCGGGGCTGCCGCCGGGGAGCGGGAGGACGAGCGCCTGGGGGTGCGTCGCGATCGCCAAGTCGGCCGCAATGTACCCGCCGCCCGGCGGCGCGCCCGCGCGGATAGCCTGCGCAGCGTGCCCGCCGATCCGTCGCCCGCCCGCGTGCAGGGTCCCCTGCGGCTGGCGATCGCGGTGCTCGTCGTCGGCCTGCTGGCGGTCTGGCTCGTCAAGCCGGTCGGCGACCCGTGCCCGGACCTCGGTCGACTGCCGCGCGGCAGCACGGCATCCTCGGCGCCGTCCTTCTCGCCGCCGCTGACGCGGACGTGCACGTACACGGCGG
>JAWVGK010000410.1:0-5929 GCA_033855155.1 Solirubrobacteraceae bacterium
CCGACGTCGTAGAAGACGTCGCCCGGCGCGAGCAGGCGCCGCAGCGCCTCCTGCACCGGCGGCTCGAGCGTGCCGCGCACGATCAGGCCGGCGTGCGCGTGGTCGAGCGGCAGGTCGGCCGTCGAGACGAACAGCAGGTGGCCGATGCCGCCCGCGATCGGGACGGGAGCGCGGCCGTACCAGCCCGACGCCGTGCGCAGCAGCGCGCGCGACGCGCGGCCGGCGCGCACGCGCCGGGCGAGCTCGGCGCGCCGATCCTCCGGCAGGCCGGTGATCGCGTGCGTCGCGCCGTTGCGCAGCCGCCCGGTCAGCTCCTGGCGCAGCTGGCGAAGGGGGCGCGGCATCCGCCGAGGATCATGCCAGGGGGTGGGCCGTCCGCGGGCGGACGACCCACCCGGGTGCGCACCTCGGGCTGGGCCGCGAGGCCCAGCCGCCGGGGTCAGTGGGTGAAGGGATCGACGAACACGTCGTCGATGGCCCACGAGCCGGTGCCATACGGGGTGAAGCGCAGGCGCACGTTCATCGCGTTGCCGGTCTGGGCGGCCAGCGTGTTGACGATCATCGGCACGATCGGGCTCGGCGCCCACTTGCCGGAGCCGCGCACGGTCGCGATGCGGACCGCGACCAGCGAGCCGTTGGGTCCGTCGATGACGGCGTCGACGTTCATCGTGCTCGTCGTCGCGGCGTTCGTGAAGAAGCGCATCGTGCGGTGCTCGACGCCGATGCAGAAGGGCGCGGTGGTCGCGGAGCTGGCGGACGGCAGCTGTGCCGCGCGGACGTCGGTCGGCGCGTTGACGCGGAAGGACTCGTTGCCCTGGACGACGGCGGCGCCTCCACGCAGCGCCCAGCTGGCGCCCCCCTTCTCGAACCCTCCGTCGGGACCGAGGAAGTAGTCGGCGCTGTCGCTCCACGGTGCGAATGGTTGGACGACCGCGCGCTGCGGGCAGCCCGCTGCAGGCGTGACGGCTGCGGTTGCCGGTGCTGCGAGCAGTGCGGTCGCGGCGACGGCGGCGATGCCGGTGAGCAGAGTACGGCAGCCAGCAGCAATGAAGGTCACGTCGACATCCTTCTCTTCGAGGGGGCGGGGTCTCGCTTGGTGTGATGCGCGGAACTCGCTGGAGCCGAGTGGCTTGGCTCATGGCCGTCATCGGCCCTCGACCTACAGCGCGGCATCCTCGTCGCCGAAACTCGGACGTCTGTCCAGGCGCCCCCAACCGCGTAGTAGCGGAGCGCTCGCCGGCTACGCTGACGGGATGTCGGTTCCGATTCGCCTCGTAGAGGCTGCGCGTGAGCGGTCCGCTTCGCCGATGGAGTCGCGCGAGCTGCGGGCCAATGCGCTGGTCGGCGTTCCATTCGTCGTCGTGGCCGTGCTGCTGGTCGCGCTCGGGCTCGACGAGCCGCTGTCGGCGGGCGACGTGCTGCTGTTCGTGCTCGCCGCGGCGCTCATGGGTCGCCTGAGGTTCGAGAGCGGGACGGGCGTCACGGTCCCGACGCAGCTCATCTTCGTGCCGATGCTGTTCGTGCTGCCCCCGGCGGTGGTGCCGCTGGTGGTCGCGGCCGCGCTCGCGCTGGCCGGGCTGCCCGAGGTGCTCGCGCGGCGGCGCCATCCCCAGCGCCTGATCTGGGTCGTGTGCGACGCCTGGTACGCGGTCGGTCCGGTGCTCGTCTTCCTGCTCTTCGACGTCCGCTCGCCGGACTGGCACGACTGGCCGATCTACCTGCTCGCGCTCGCGGCGCAGTTCGGCTGCGACCTGCTCAGCTCGGCGCTGTGCGAGCGGCTCGCCTACGGCGTCGTCGCGCAGCTGCAGCTCGCCGTCCTGCGCGAGATCTGGCTCGTCGACGCGCTGCTGTGGCCGATCGGCCTGCTGGCCGCGTTCGTGAGCGACAGCAACCACTACGCGTTCCTGCTCGTCCTGCCGCTCGCGCTGCTGCTGTCGATGTTCGCCCGCGAGCGGCGCCGTCGCATCGGCACCGCGATCGAGCTCAGCGCGACCTATCGCGGCACGGCGCTGATGCTCGGCGACGTGATCTCCGGCGACGACGAGCTGACCGGGCCCCAGAGCCAGGGCGTCGTCGTGCTCGCGCTCGCGATCGCCGACGAGCTGCGCCTCGACGAGGACCAGCGGCGGCTCGTCGAGTTCGCGGCGATGCTGCACGACATCGGCAAGATGGAGACGCCGCGCGAGATCCTGCACAAGCCGGGACCGCTGAGCCCGGAGGAGTGGGAGGCGATGCGCGAGCACACGATCGCCGGCCAGGCCATGCTCGACCGCGTCGGAGGGACCCTGCACGACGTCGGGCTCGTCGTGCGCTCGGCGCGCGAGCGCTACGCCGGCGACGGCTACCCGGACGCGCTCGCGGGCCCCGAGATCCCGCTGCCGGCGCGGATCGTCGCGGTCGCCGCCGCCTACAGCGCGATGACGACCCGTCGGCCCTATCGGCCGACGCTGTCGTCCGCCGACGCGATCGGCGAGCTGCGCGCCAACGTCGGCACGCAGTTCGACCCCGACGTCGTCACGGCCGCCTGCACCGTGCTCGCGCGCGGACTGCCGGACATCACCGACGTCGTCGCGGACGCGTTGCGCGGGGGCGACCTGTAGCGCGACGGTCGCGGAATCGGCCAACCGCGCCCAATACCCTGCGGCCGCGGCGTAGAATCGGTCCCTCGGCGGTGCGCCTGCGCTCCGCACGGGGGGCCATCGTCGGAGAACATCGAGGAGCCGTGGGGATGACAGTGAGAAAGGCGCGCCTGGTGGCGTTGGCGAAGATGCGCGAGCGCCGCGGCTCGCCGCGCGGGCAGTCCGCGGCACCGGTCGACCCGTGGCGGCTCGTGTCGCGGCGCTTCTCCGCCGAGGGGCTCGGCGAGTCCGAGACGATGTTCGCCGTCGCCAACGGCTACATGGGCATGCGCGGGACCCACGACGAGGGCGTGCCCTCCCACGACCCGGCGTTCTTCCTCAACGGCTTCCACGAGACGTGGCCGATCCCGTACGGCGAGGCGGCGTTCGGCTTCGCGACGACCGGCCAGACGATCGTCAGCGCGCCCGACGGCTCGGTCATCCGGCTGTACGTCGACGAGGAGCCGCTGGTCCTGTCGGACTCCAAGCTGCTCTCCTACGAGCGCGTGCTCGACATGCGCTCGGGGGTGCTGTCGCGCGCGGTGACGTTCCGCACCGCCCGCGGCGCGGTCGTCTCGCTGAGCTCCGAGCGGCTGGCGTCGCTGCACTGGCGTCACCTCGCGGCGATCTCCTACGAGGTGACGCTCGTCTCCGGCCAGGCCGAGCTCGCGATCGCATCCGAGCTCGTCACCCACCTGCCGCGACCCAAGGGCGACGACGACCCGCGCGTCGGCGTGCGCATGACGGACTCCGCGCTGCAGCCGGTGTCGCAGTCGCGCGACGGCACGCGCATCGTGCTCGAGCTGCGCACGCGCTCCAGCGGCATGGGCCTGGCCTGCGGCATGGAGCACTCGATCGCGACCGAGCTGCGCCACAGCGTCGAGTCCAGCGTCGAGGAGGACGAGGGCCGCGTCGTGTTCTTCCTCGACGCCGAGCCCGGGATCCCCGCACGCGTCACGAAGATGCTCGGCTACCACCATGCCGAGCACGCGGCCGCCGGCGACCTCTGCAGGCGGGTCGACCGCACGCTCGATCGTGCCGCGTCGGATGGCTATGAGCGCATCGCCGAGGTCCAGCGCGAGCGCCTCGCGGCGTTCTGGGAGCACTCCGACATCGCGATCGAGGGTCCCGGGGACATCCAGCAGGCGGTCCGCTACAACCTCTTCCAGGTACGCCAGGCATCCGCCCGCGTCGAGGGCCACGGCATCGCCGCGAAGGGCCTGACGGGTCGCGGCTACGAGGGCCAGTACTTCTGGGACACCGAGATCTACGTACTGCCGTGCCTGACCTACACGCAGCCGCACGTCGCGCGGCGGCTGCTGCACTTCCGCTACGAGATGCTCGACGCCGCGCGCCGCCGGGCGCGACAGCTCGGCCACCGCGGAGCGCTGTTTCCGTGGCGCACGATCTCCGGCGAGGAGGCGTCGGCCTACTACGCGGCCGGCACCGCGCAGTACCACATCAACGCCGCGATCTCCTATGCCGTGCGCCAGTTCGTGCGGGTCACCGGCGACCAGGAGTTCCTCGCTCGCGAGGGCGTCGAGATCCTCGTCGAGACGGCGCGCTTCTGGGCCGACCTGGGCTTCTTCTCGGCGCGCCGCGACGGGCAGTTCTGCATCCAGGGCGTGACCGGGCCCGACGAGTACTCGGCCGTCGTCGACAACAACGCCTACACGAACCTGATGGCGCGCGAGAACCTGTCGGGCGCGGTCGAGTGCCTACAGCTGCTGCACGACACCGACCCCGTCGCGTACGCGCGGGTCGTCGAGCGGCTGAAGATCGAGCCGCAGGAGCCCGTCGAGTGGAGCGACGCGGCCGACCGGATGTTCGTCCCCTACGACGAGCGCGCCGGCGTGCTGCTGCAGGACGAGCACTTCCTCAACCGCAAGCCGTGGGACTTCGAGGGCACGCCGATCGAGAAGTACCCGCTGCTGCTGCACTACCACCCGCTGAACATCTACCGCCACCAGGTCATCAAGCAGACCGACGTCGTGCTCGCGACGTTCCTCGCCGGCGACCGCTTCTCGCTCGACGAGAAGCGCCGCGTGTTCGAGTACTACGACCCGCTGACGACGGCCGACTCGTCGCTGTCGTCGTGCGTGCAGAGCGTCATGGCATCGGAGGTCGGCGCGGCGCAGACGGCCTACGAGTACTTCCTCATCAGCGCCGCGATCGACCTCGCGAACCTCGCCGGCAACGTCGGCGACGGCATCCACGTGGCGTCGTGCGGCGGCGTCTGGATGGCGCTCGTCAACGGCTTCGCCGGCCTGCGCGACATCGAGGGCCACGACCTGCGCTTCGCGCCGCGCCTGCCGCTGGACTGGGAGAGCATGAGCTTCCGCCTGATTGTGCGCGGCAGCCGGCTGGAGATCGAGATGACCGGCGACGCGACGACCTACCGGCTGCTGGACGGCGACCCGCTGTCGCTGATCTCCGACGGCGAGCACTTCACCGTCTCGACCGTTGCGCCGGTGACGGTGCCGGTGGCGGTCGACGCCGGCGGGGTGGCGCTCGCGAGCGGGCCCTAGTAGGAGCCGGCGCGCATCAGCCCGCGCCCCAGTTGGGGTTGACGATCGGCGTGCTGTCCGGTGCGTCGACCGTCGGGCGCGACTCCTGCGCCGTGTCAGCGGGCGCTTCGTCGACATCCCCGGCACGCGGAGCTTCACGACGGTCCACTCGCCGGGCTCGCGCTGCTTGGCCATCCAGCGCACGCCGGCCTCGGCGCCGGGCGCGTCGTTGAGCTCGCTGCAGCGCTTCAGCGCTTCGGGACGGGTCATGGCGAGAGCCTAGACGGGTCCGCGGCTGCTGTCATGCACGACGTGCTCGAGGGGGTTGTTCGTCGCCGGGCCGGTGGCGAGCACCGGCAGCGCGAGCACGAAGCGCGACCCGCCGCCGGCGCCCTCGTAGACGGCGATCGAGCCGCCGTGCGTCTCGGCGACCTGGCGCACGATCGCCAGGCCGAGGCCCGAGCCGGGGCGCCCGCGGGCCGTCGCGCCGCGGTAGAAGCGATCGAAGACGTGCGGCCGGTCGGCGGCGGGGATGCCCGGGCCGTGGTCGCGGACGCTGAGCTCGCCGTCGCGCAGGACGACCTCGACGACCGTCTCCTCGGGGCTGTACTTCGCCGCGTTGTCGAGCAGGTTGGCGACGGCGCGGCCGAGGCGGTCGGGTAGCCCCTCGACGACCGTCGGCTCGAGCTCGGCGGCGAACGTCACGCCCGGCCGGCGGCGCTGCGCGCGCGCGACCGCCTCGGTGACGATCGCGTCGAGCTGCACCTCCTCGACGCCCGACAGCGGCTCGTCGCCGCGCGCGAG
>JAWVGK010000411.1:0-3428 GCA_033855155.1 Solirubrobacteraceae bacterium
CGACGATCTCGACGCCGCCGTCGCTCGTCTGGCGGTAGATGTCGACGGGGCAGACCTGCGACAGGTGCGACGGCAGCTCGGGGTGCCTGGCGATCGCCGCGTCGTCGATCTCGATGCCGATGAAGATCGCGTCGGTTCTCATGCGGCGCTCCCGACGGACTCGAGCTTGGACTTCATGATCGACGGGATCTCGGAGATCTCCTCGGCGACGGTGATGCCGGCCTCGGCGAGGCGCAGGATCTTCTCGGCGGCCGTGTCCTCCTTGCCCTCGACGATCGTGCCGGCATGGCCGAAGCTCATGCCCGGCATGTCGTCCATGAAGCGCCCGGCCATGAACGCGACGATCGGCATCGTGCAGCCGTTGTCGGTCACCCAGCGCGCGAGCTCGGCCTCCATGCGACCGCCGGGCTCGGTGTAGATGACGATGCCCTCGGTCTGCTCGTCGGCCTCGAACAGCGGCATCAGCTCGGCGTACGTCGAGCCGATGATCGCGTCGCCGCCGATCGAGACTGCCGTCGACTGGCCGAGGCCGCCTGCCGACAGCGTCGAGGACATCTCCGTCGTCATGCCGCCGGAGCGGCTGATGACGCCGATCGGACCGGGCGTGTAGGCCTGCGCGGCGTTGCGCGCGGGGCCGCCGATGCCGCCCATCTTGACGACGTCGGGGACGATGATGCCGAGGCAGTTGGGGCCGATGATGCGCGCGCCGCGCAGCGTGGCGAGCTCGACCATCTGCGCGACGTCGCGGCGCGGGATGCGCTCGGTCACGATCACGACGAGCTTGATGTCGTTCTCGATCGCCTCGAAGACGGCGTCCTTCGTAAAGGCGGGGGGGACGGTGACGACGGAGCCGTCGATCGGGCCGCCGTGCGCCTCGACGACCTGCGCCACCGTGTCGTAGACCGCCACGCCGTGGACGTCGCGGCCCTTGCGCCCGGGCGTCACGCCGCCGACGATCTTCGCGCCGGCGCCGTAGTCCAGGCACTCGCGCGTGAGGTTGACGGCCTCGCGGCCGGTGATGCCCTGGACGATGAACGTCGTGTCGGCGTCGACGAGGATGCTCACGACGTCGCCTCCGCGGGCGCGGCGATCTTCTGCACCGCGCGGAGCGCGGCCTCGTGCATGGACACGCTGCGGTCGGCGTACTCGATGCCGTACTTTTCGAGGATCTTGAAGCCCTCCTCCTCCCATGCCCCGGGGATGCGGAAGATCGCGATCTTCTCCGCCGGGTCCATGCCGAGCTCCAGGCAGGCCTTGATGACGCCGCGCGCGACGATGTCGACGCGCGTGTTGGAGACGATCGACATCATCACCGCGATCTTGTCGACGCCGGGCTTGCACAGCACGAGCTTCGCCAGCCCGCAGGCCTTCTCGACCGACGGGTTGCCGCCGATCTCGCAGTAGTTCGCGGGCTCGCCGCCATGGGCGCGGACGGCGTCGAAGAGCGTCAGCGAGCCCCCGCCGGCGCCGATCACGAGGCCGATGTTGCCGTCGAACTCCGTCACGTTGCCGGCGACGCCGCGGTGGCTGGCGTTGTCGACGGCCTCGCCGGCGAGCTCGAACGCCGTCGGCTCGCGGGCCAGGCGCGTCTCGTCGTCGCCGACGCCGAGGTCCTTCAGCAGCGCCTTGTGGCGCCCGCGCGCCTCGGACTCCATGTCCATGTGCGCGTCGAGCGCGACGAACGAGCCGTCGTGCATCTCGGCGAGCGGGTTGATCTCGGCGAGCACCATGTCGTTGTCGACGAACAGTTGCGCGAGCTTGCGCACGATCGGCGTCAGGCGGTTCAGCGCCTTGCCGGTGACGCCGGTCTGCGCGATGCACTCCTTCGCCTGGAAGTCGCTCAACGGCAGGATGTTCGACAGGTGCACCCGACCGACGTGGTCGGGGTGCTCGCGCGCGACCTCCTCGATGTCGATGCCGCCCATGTCGCTGAAGAGGATCACCGGCTTCTTCGCCGTGCCGTCCCAGACGACGCCCGCGTAGTACTCCTGCTTGACGTCGGCCTTCGGGTCGACGAGCACGCCGCGCGGCATCTGCCCGTTGATCTCGAGCTGCAGGATGTCGGCGGCGTAGGCCTCGGCATCCTCGGGCGTGTCGGCGAACTTCACGCCGCCGGCCTTCATGCGCCCGCCGGTCAGGACCTGCGACTTGATGACCGTCGGACCGCCGATCCGCGCCGCGATCGTCCGCGCCTCGGCGGCATCGGTCGTGAAGCCGAAGTCGGTGACCGGGATGCCCGCCCGCTTGACGATCTCGCGAGCCTCGTATTCGAAGAAGCGCATGCGCGGGACCCTACCCGCACGACTACGCGGGCGACGGCTGCATCGAACCGATCCTCATGCGTCGCCGAAGTCGCTCTCGCGCGGGAGTTCGGTCGAACGAGTCAGGTCCAGCGCTCGAAGTCGGGTCCGGACATCAGGAACTCCTTGAAGTCCGGCCGAGCCTGTTGCGAGCGCCGATACTCGTCTGCCGCCACCACGACGACGAGCCCCGCGCCGGAGCGCATCACGATCTGCGGACCCTCGTCGAGCGTGCGCTGCACGAGCTCGCCGACCGCTGCTTGGCTTCCTGCTCCTGCCAGTTCACGGTTCTCTCCTCGTCGGTTGCGCGTCAGCAGTGGGCGGCCGCTGTCGACGGCTCCGCCAGATCTGCGTAGCCTGCCGGCATGCGAGCGTTCGCGTGAGCCGGTCGCCCGTCGCGCGCACGACAGACCCCGATGGGCGAGAGGTCGTGTTCGATGCGGGCTCGCACCTGCATCTCGCGCTGGGCCGGCGCGACTGGCTGCTCGACGAGATCGAGCTGATCATGGGCGCGGTAGGTGCGCCCGATCACCGTGACGGCGATCCGCGTCCCGGACGCGAGCGCTTCTATCGACAGAACGCTCTCAACCCCGGCCGCTGGCTGCGCGTGGTCGTAGACTTCAACGACGTCCCAGGATGGATCGTGACTGCCCTGGTCCAGGACAGCGATCCACGGGCGACACGATGAGCCTCACAGTCGTCGGCATCAGCTTCGAGCACCACGAGTACGACGAGCGCGGAGACGTGCTGTACCTGAGCGTGGCTGGATACCAGGGTCCACCGGCGCGGGGCTACGCAAGTCCTGAGGGTCATGGCGTGGAGTACGACAACGCGGACAACGTGATTGCCATGACGCTGGTAAACGTCCGCTGGCTTCTGGACCGCGACGGTGAGCTGACGATCACGTGGCCTACGGGACACGTGCAAGCCGAGGAGCTGGCGGCGGCGCTGGCTCCGGCCGCGTAGCTGCGCTCCCTCAGGCGGGGGAAAGCCCGTCGCTAACGCGGCGGGATCCTGCGGGTCGTGCAGCACGACGACGCTGGGGCCGAGGTGCTTGGCGAGGGATGTGCGACGCGCTCGTCGCCGCCAGCGCCGCGTGCCCATAACTGCTGGGCTGTGGCTCATCGC
>JAWVGK010000412.1:0-21073 GCA_033855155.1 Solirubrobacteraceae bacterium
CGAGGCCGGCGGCGCGCAGGGAGGTGTACGTCGCGCCGAGCTTCACGGCGCCGACGCCCGCGGCGGTGATCCGCTTCGGCGTCGCGCGGACCGTCAGTGCCGGGGCGGTGGCGGTGGCGGCGGCGAGCACGGCGGCGCCGGCGGTCGCGGCGCACGTGAGCAGCAGGCGGCTGCGGGAGGCGGTCATGCACGCAACGCTACCGCCGACGCCGGCGACCGGCACAGGTATCTTTGCGCGCCCGTACCGCCTCGACGGAGGGAGCAGCGCATGGTCGTGACGTCGTCGGGACTCGCAGCCGGCGAGTGGGTCGAGGACGACGCGTTCGTCCCGCTGACGTACGAGAAGGTCGTCGGCCTCAACAACCTGCTGAGCATCGGCTGGGTCGGCCGCGCGCTGGAGCTGGCGGCCTGTGTGTGTCGCGTCAGCACCCCGACGGGCCCGGGCTCGGGGTTCCTGATCGCGCCGGACCTGCTGCTGACCAACCACCACGTGCTGCCCGACGAGGCCACCGCCGCCAACACCGTCGCGGAGTTCAACTACCAGGTCGACTGGGACGGCACGATGGAGCCCGTCCGGCGCTTCACCTGTGACGCGACGTTCTTCCACAACGACCACGAGCTCGACTACGCGATCGTGCGCGTCAACGGCTCGCCCGGCGACCTGTACGGGTTCGTGAACCTCGCCAAGCGCGCCGACCCCACGGTCAACGATTTCGTCAGCATCATCCAGCACCCGCAGGGCGGCCCGAAGAAGATCGCGTTCACCGACAACAAGGTGTCGGCGGTGTTCGGCGATCTCGTGCAGTACTCGACCGACACCGAGCCGGGCTCGTCGGGCTCGCCGGTCTTCAACCAGGACTGGGAGATCGTCGGGCTGCATCACCGGGGCGGCGGGCTGGCCGGGCCCGACGGCAAGAAGTACTTCACCAACGAGGCGATCCAGATCGCATCGGTGGTGCGCAACGCGGCGCGGTTCCTCGGGCTCTCCGACGAGCTCTACGACCTGGCGTTCGGCGACCTGCGCGGCGTGCTGACGGGGCTCGTCGACGTCAGCGAGCCGCCGTCGGATCCCGACGCCGTCGCCCGCGAGCTGCTGCTGCGCAAGCCGCGCTTCTCCTTCGCCCTGGAGCAGTGGGCGACGCTCAACGGCGACCCGGCCCGCCGCCTGCCGGCGACGACGGCGATCGCCGGCGTGGCGGTCGGCGGCGCGCTGCGCCAGTGGGCGCGCACCGACGGCCACGAGTCGATCCAGGCGGCGGCCGCGGCGCAGCCGGCGCCGAGCGCGGAGCTGCTGGCGCTCGTCGGCGTGTTCAAGGGCTCCGACGAGCTGCCGCGCACGGTCTACGACCGCGTGCTCGACGGCCTGCGCGCGCGGCCCGCGCTCGTCGACGCGATCGTCGAGGCAGCGGTGGGCGGGGACGACAGCCTGCCGGCGTCGGCGCGGTCGTTCATCCGCGCCGTCGTCGTCGGAGCGAGCGCCTACGACGGTACGCCGGCCGCGGCCGCGGCGGTGGCTGAGCAGGCCCCGGCGACCGAGGCCCCGACGAACGCGGCGCCCATCCCTCCGCAGGTCCCGCCGACGGGCGCGGGCTGAAGGCGGCGCGGGCGCCGGAGCTCACGGGGCGCGGCGCGCGCCATCAGCGCGACGAGCGTCCCCCTCAGGCCGGTGTCGCGGCGGCCGCGAGCGCGCGGTGCAGCGCGAGGTTCGCGGCCCGCTCGCTGCGCACCTCGACGATCGCCGTCCCCGGCGTGCCGACCTCGCGTTCGAGCGCGGCGCGCAGGGCGTCGACGTCCTCGACGCGCTCGTGGTCGCAGCCGTACAGCGCCGCTGCGTGCGCGAAGTCCAGGCCGTGGGGGGTGGCGATGTGCTCCTCGAATGCGTCGCGCTCGCCGGCGACCGGGAGGAACTCGAAGATCCCGCCGCCGTCGTTGTCGATCAGCACGATCGTCAGCGACAGGTCGAGGCGGCGCGCGGCGAGCAGGCCGCCGAGGTCGTGCGCGAGCGCGACGTCGCCGATCAGCAGCACGACCGGGCCGCCCGACACCGCCGCCGCGCCGAACGCGCTGGAGACCGTGCCGTCGATGCCGTTGGCGCCGCGGTTGCACAGCACGCGCGGCGCGTCGTCGCGCACGGCGGTGTAGGCCTCGACGTCGCGCACGGGCATCGACGACGCGACGAACAGCGTCGCCGCCGCGGGCAGCCGCGCGCCCAGCTCGCGCGCGACGCGCGGCTCGGACAGCTCGTCGCCGAGCACCGCGTCGATCGCGACGGCGGCGCGCGCGTCGGCGTCGCGCCAGGCCGCGAGCCACGCCGGGTCGGCGCGCGGCGCATGCCCGGCCGTCGCGACGAGCGTCGCCGCGGCGTCGGCGGCGAGCACGACCTGCAGGCTGCCGGACGGATCGTGCCAGGAGCCGTGCGGGTCGAAGCCCAGCTGCGTGACGCCGGCGTCGAGGCCGTCGAGCCACGCGCGCAGCGGCTTGGACGTCGGCAGGTCGCCGCAGCGGATGACGAGGTCCGGGCGCTGCGCGGCGCCGAACGACGCCGAGCGCAGCAGCAGGTCGTAGTGCGCGACGGCCGCGCCGGCGCGCCGCGCGCCGCTCAGCGGGTCGGCGAGCAGCGGCCAACCGAGGCGCGCGCATGCCGGGGCGATCGCCGCGAGCCCCGGCTCGGCGCGGCCGGCGACGACGAGCGGGCGGTGCGCGTCGCGCGCGACGACCGCCAGCGCGCGGCCGGCGGCGCCGGCGTCCTCGCCGGGGGTGCTGCGCAGCAGCCACGGCCGCCCGCCGCCGCGGCCCGGCAGCGGGTCGGGCCCGAGCTCGGCGGGCGGCACGAGCGGCTCGCGCAGCGGGAGGTTCAGGTGCACGGGGCCCGGGCGCCTGTCGAGCGCCGTCCAGACCGCGCGGCAGGCGAGCATCCGCATCCAGCGCAGGCGCTCGGGCGTCGCGTCGTGCGTGCCGACCTCGAAGAACCACTTCGCGGCGCCGCCGTAGAGCTTGATCTGGTCGATCGCCTGGCCGGCGCCGACCTCGCGCAGCTCGGGCGGACGGTCGGCGGTCAGGACGACCAGCGGCACGCGCGCCTCCCACGCCTCGACGACGGCCGGCGCGAGGTTCGCGGCCGCGGTTCCCGACGTGCACGCGATCGCGACCGGCAGGCCCGACGCCTTGGCAGCGCCGACGGCGAAGAAGCCCGCGCAGCGCTCGTCGATGTGCGAGTGGCAGCGCAGGCGCCCGTCGCGCACGAGCGCGAGCACGATCGGCGAGCAGCGCGAGCCCGGCGACGTGCACGCCTCGCGCACGCCGCAGCGCGCGAGCTCGTCGACGAACGCGCGCAGCAGGAGGTGGGTGTCGGGGCGGGCGGGCATGATGGCGGGCGTGTCCGAGCCGCTCCTCCTGCTGCACGGCTTCACGCAGACCGGGCGCGGCTGGGACGAGGTCGTGCGGCACCTCGCGGGCGAAACCTACCGGCCGCTGGCGCCCGACCTGCGCGGGCACGGCGCCGCCGGCCCGCGGCGCCCGATCGACATGGACGCCTGCGTGCGCGATGTCGTAGATCTCCCGGCCGGCCGCTTCGCGCTCGCGGGCTACTCGATGGGCGGCCGGATCGCGCTGCACGTCGCGCTCGCGCACCCCGACCGCGTCAGCCGGCTCGTGCTCGTCTCGACGACGGCCGGCATCGACGATCCGCGCGAGCGCGCGCGGCGGCGCGCGCGCGACGACGAGCTCGCGGCCTGGATGGCGCGGCACACGATCGCCGAGGTCGCCGACCGCTGGGGCGCGCAGCCGCTGTTCGCCGGCCAGCCGCCGCAGGTCGCGGCGGCCGCGCGCGCCGATCGCCTGCGCAACGTGCCCGAGCATCTCGCGGCCGCCCTGCGCGGCCTCGGCACCGGCGCGATGGCGCCGCTGTGGGAGCGCCTCGGCGAGCTGCGCATGCCGGTCGCCGTGCTCGCCGGCGAGCGCGACGTGAAGTTCGTCGCGCTGGCGCGGCGCCTGGCCGGCGCGCTCGAGCGCGCATCGCTGACGATCGTGCCCGGCGCCGGACACGCGCTGGCGCTCGAGGCGCCGGCGGCGGTCGCCGCGGCGATCAGCGGATCGGCGCCAGCGCCGTGCGGTCCCTGATCGTCAGCTTCGCCGCGCGCGGCCTGCAGACCGGCAGCCGCCGGTCCGCGAGGAAGGCGGCGACGGCCGGCGTCGCGCAGCCGCTGGTGTCGACGCCGAGCACCGAGTGCCCGGCGCCTCGCTCGACGACGAGCCGGCCGTGCAGGTCGGCGGCGAGCCGGCGCGCGTTCTCCAGCGGCGTGCGCAGGTCGAGGTCGCCCGACAGGATCAGCGTGCGCACCGTCGTCGGCAGCGGCGGCGCCGGCGCGACGACGCGCTCGCGCGCCGGCCAGCGCCCGCACAGCCCGAGCAGCCCGAAGCTCAGCGCCGCGGGACGGTCGAACGGGTCGATCGCCGCCGCCGGCGTCGCAGCCAGCGCCGCGCGCGCCTGGATGCCGCGCACCTCCGGGCTGGCGGCGGGATCCCAGGCGAGCGTCGACTCCTCGCAGGTGGTCGCGACGTAGATGGCCGGGCTGAGGTCCGACACCCGCCCGTCGCCGTCGCCGCCGATCGTGGCGAGCCGCAGCCGCAGCAGCGGCCGGCTGTCGCCCGACAGGGCCGCGCGCACCGCCGGCGGGATCGCGCGCAGCAGCTCGCGATCGAGGTCGCCCGAGAGCAGCAGGCCGAGAACGTCGTCGACGCGCACGGAGATCGTCGAGCGACGCCCGCCGCGGCGCACGAGGCGGCGGATCGGCGCGCGCCGCAGCTTCGCGACGAGGCGGCGCATGTCGGTCACGGGGTGCGCCTCGGCGCCGTGGCAGCCGCTGCGACAGACCGTCCGCAGCACGCGCCCGACGGCGCCGAGCGTCTCGCGCCCCAGCGCGTCCGGCGTGTCGGGCGCGACCGGCGAGTCGAGGATCATGCGCTCGACGCGCTGCGGGTAGCGGCGCGCGTACTCGAGCGCCACGCGCGTGCCGTAGGAGACGGCGAACAGCGCGATTCGCGGCGCGCCGAGGCGCACGCGCAGCGCCTCGAGGTCCTCCGCCGAGTCGGCGCTCGTGTAGAACGAGCGGCGCGCGCCGAGGCGCCGGCCGCACGCCGCCACGGCCTTCGAGAGCAGCTCGGCGTCGCCCTCGAGGCTCGGGCAGCGCAGCAGGCCCGACGCGCCGGTGCCGCGCTGGTCGAGCAGCACGAGGTCGCGGCCTCCGTGCGGCAGGATGAAGTCGTACGTGCTCGCGTAGATGACGCCGGCCTGGCCCGGGCCGCCGGTCAGGCCGATCAGCGGCGGGTGGTGCGCCCGCCGCGCGGGGATCCGCGCGGCGCGGATGCGGATCGTGCCCGGCAGCGCCGCGGATCGATCGAGCGGCACCGTCAGGCTGAAGCAGCGGCCCTCCGGCTCGGCGGGACAGCGTGCGGCCGCCGCGGCCGCCGGGACCGGCAGCGCCGCGACCGAGGCGACGGCGAGCAGGAGGAGGATGGGCGGGCGCAGCGTCGGGGTGTAGCACGTAGGCTCGCCGGGTGAGCCGATGCTGAGCCAGCTGCTGGTCGCGATCCTCGTCGCCGGCAGCGTGGCGGGCCCCGCGGCGCGGCGCGCCGGCGAGTCGCTGCGCGCGAGCGCGCCGCCGCCCGCGGCTGCCGCGTCGCCGACGCTGCGCCAGCTCGTCGGCCAGCACATGATCTTCGCCTACGACGGCCTGCAGCCGCCGCCGGCGCTGCGCCGGCGGTTCGCGCGTGGCGAGGCGGCCGGCGTGATCTTGTTCGACCGCAACGTCCGCTCGCCGGCGCAGGTGCACGCGGTCGTGCGCGGCCTCCAGGCGATCGAGCGCCCGGCCGGCCTGCGCGCGCCGCTGATCGTCATGGCCGACCAGGAGGGCGGGCCCGTGCGCCGCATCCCCGGCGCGCCGGCGCGCGCCGCGGCCGACGTCGCCGACGCGGCGCAGGCCCGCGCCGACGGCCTCTCCGCGGCGCGCACGCTGCGCGGCGCCGGCGTCAACATGGACCTCGCGCCGGTCGCCGACGTCGCGCGCGCCGGCGCGGCGCTGGAGCGCGAGCGGCGCATCTACGGGCGCTCGGCGCAGCACGTCGCGACGCTCGCGGGCGCGTTCGCGGCGGGCCTGCACGCCGGCGGCGTGCGCGCGACGGCCAAGCACTTCCCGGGCTTCGGCGCGGCGAAGGTCAACACCGACGCCGCGCCGGCGCGCATCGACGAGCCGCTCGCGACGCTGCGGGCCGTCGACGGCGCGCCGTTCGCCGCGCTGATCGCCGGCGGGGTCGACGCGATCATGGTCTCGACGGCGATCTACCCGGCGCTCGACGCGCGGCCGGCGGCCTTCTCCGCGCGCTGGGCCGGCGACGAGCTGCGCGGGCGCCTGGGCTTCGCGGGCGTCGCGATCACCGACGACCTCGGCACCCCCGCGGTGCGCGCCTTCGGCTCGGACGCGCGCCGCGCCGTGCTCGCCGCGCGCGCCGGGATCGACCTGCCGCTGTTCTCGTCGACCTACCGCGACGGCGCGCGTGCGGCGCAGGGCCTGCTGGCCGCGGCCCGGCGCGGCGAGCTGTCGCGCGACGTGCTGCGCGCGCAGGCCGAGCGCGTGCTCGCGCTGCGCGCGAAGCTCCCGCGCTGACGGCGCGGGGGCGCGTGGGCGGCGCGGGCCGCCTGCCGTGGGGCGCGCGGCGCTGCGCGCGACCGCCCGCGCGGCTCGCCGGCCAACGCGCGGGCGCCAGGCGCGCGGCCCAGGCCCCCGCGGCCGTTAAGCGGGCCCCAGCCAGCTCGCGGCGGTCTTCCACGTCGCGGTCGACGGGTCGATCGGGTCGCGGTGCGCGCCCGGCGTTTCGAACAGCGTCACGGGAGCGCCGGCCGCGGCGGCCGCGGCGGCGTACTCGCGCGAGCGCGCGATCGCGACCGTCTCGTCGCGCGTGCCGTGCACGAGCGCCACCGGCACGCCGAGCGGGATGCGCCGCATCGGGTCGGCCTGCGTCCAGCGCTCGGGCTGCTCGGCCGGACCGCCGCCGAGCAGCGCCGCGGCGACGCGCCCGGCGCGCACGAGGTCGCAGACCGCCGCCAGCGCCAGCACGCGCGTGCCCGTGACGCGCGGATCGCCACCCGGCGCGCCGGACGGCAGCTGCGGCCGCCCGCCCGCCCACAACGCGAGCTGGCCGCCGGCGGAGTGCCCGACGAGCGTCACGCGGTCGAGGTCCAGGCCGCCGAGCTCGGCCAGCAGGTCGATCCCCGCGGCGACGTCCTCGAAGGTCTGCGGCCAGCCGCCGCCGTCCCTGCCCAGGCGCCGGTACTCGACGTTCCACGCCGCGTAGCCGCGCTGGGCGAGGTCGACGCACAGCGGGCGCATGACGAGCTTCGTGTACGGCGACTGCCAGTAGCCGCCGTGCAGCACGACCGCGACCGGATGCGGCCCGCGGCCGACGGGCCGGTGCAGGTCGCAGGTCTGGTGCGGATGCGGGCCGTAGGGATGGCGCGACGGCGGGCGGCGCAGCAGCGAGCGCGCGATCCGCAGCTCCAGCGACGTCATCGCGCGGTCCCCATGAGCCCCGGACCCCGCGGCACCGCGATCGCGCCGGCGCACGCGGCGAACGGGTGCTCTCCCGGGTTCTCGAACAGTGAGAGCGTCGCCAGCCCACACGGCGGCGCGAGCCGCAGCGCGGCCGCGGCGTGCAGCGCGGCGGCGATCCCGAGCGGGCCGTCGAACGTCGACGCGACGTACGGCTCGGCGCCGGTGGCGCGCACGAGCGTCGCGGCCGCCAGCAGCCCCGAGATCCCCCCGCAGCGCCCGAGCTTCAGGCACACGGCGTCGGCCGCGCCGGAGGCCAGCGCGCCGGCCTCGGCGGTCGTCTCGTCCATCGCGATCCGCACGGCGACGCGCTCGCGCACCTCGCGCAGCGCCGCCAGCCCGTGCACCGGCTCCTCGACGAGCTCGAGGCCTGCCGGCGCGAGCGCCTCGATCGTGCGCACCGCCTCGTCGACCGTCCACGCGCCGTTGGCGTCCAGGCGCAGCGCGACGTCCGCGCCGAGCGCCGCGCGGACGGCGCCGACGCGGCCGGCATCGTCGCCGATGCCGACCTTGAGCTTCACGCAGGAGAAGCCCGCCGCGCGCGCGGCGGCGGCGCTCGCCGCGGCGCCGGCGCGATCGCCGGCGGCGATCGTCGCGTTGACCTGCACGCGTTGCAGCGCGCAGTCCGACAGCAGCTCGGCGACCGGCACGCCGGCGCGCCGCCCCGCCCGGTCCCACAGCGCCATGTCGACCGCCGCCAGCGCCTGCGGCAGCTCGTCGGCCGCGCGGCAGGCGTCCAGCAGCTCGCCGCCGTCGAGGCCGTCGCCGTCGGCCAGCAGCGGTCGGTAGGCCTCGAGCGCCGCCCGCGCGCGCCGCGCCGAGACGCCGTCGTAGGGCTCCAGCGGCGCGGACTCGCCGCAGCCGCGGACGCCGTCGGACCCCTCGATGACGAGCTCGAACAGCTCGCGCGAGCGCAGCGTCCCGAACGCCGTCTCGATCGGCGCGCGCAGGCGCAGCGTGCGCTGCTCGATCGTGACGATCACGGGCGGGGCCGCGGCAGCCTCAGCTCGCGAGGATGCCGGCGCTCAGCAGCAGGCAGAAGACGAGCTGCAGCATCCCCGTCTGCGCGAGCGCCTCGTTGAGCGTCGGCCCGTCGGTGTGTGCGCGCACGGTGCGCACGAGCTTCACCGCGAGCGGCAGCGTCAGCCAGGACGCCATCAGCCAGGGCGACAGCGGCCCCAGCAGCCACGGCAGCGGCGCGACGAGGTACGAGCCGTAGATCATCGCGCCGTACAGCGTGCGGCCGCCATCGCGCCCGAGGCGTACGGCGAGCGTCTTCTTGCCGGCGCGCCTGTCGGAGTCCATGTCGCGGACGTTGTTGACGACGAGGATCGCCGCCGCCAGCAGCCCGACCGGGACCGCCAGCACGAACGCCTCCACCGGCCACGACTTCGTCTGCGCGAACGTCGATCCCGCGACCGCGGCGACGCCGAAGAACAGGAACACGAAGACCTCGCCGAGGCCCTCGTAGCCGTACGGCCGCGGCCCGCCGGTGTAGAGCACGCCGGCGGCGATCGACGCGATCCCGACGAACAGCAGCTCGATCCCGGCCACCGCGACGAGGTAGACCCCGCACAGCGCCGCCAGGCCGAACGTGACGTACGTCGCGATCAGCACCTGCTTGGGCGGCACGAGCCCGCCGGCGGTCACGCGCACGGGGCCGAGGCGATCCTCGGCGTCGGCGCCGCGGCGCGCGTCGGAGTAGTCGTTGGAGAGGTTCGTGCCGACCTGGATGAGGATCGAGCCGAGCATCGCCGCGACGAACGCTCCGGGCCGGAAGACGTCGGCGAGCGTGTACGCGAGCGCCGTGCCGACGAGCACCGGCGCGATCGCCGCCGGCAGCGTGCGCAGGCGCGCCGCCATGAGCCAGATGCGCATGTCAGGCGCCTTCCTCGGACGCCATCACGGCCGCTTCGGAAAGCGCGAGAAGTCCGGCGCGCGCTTCTCCTTGAAGGCCTCGCGGCCCTCGCGCGCCTCCTCGCTGCCGTAGAAGAGGAGGTTCGCGTCGTGGGCGAGCTGCTGGATGCCGCTGAGGCCGTCCTCGGCGGCGTTGAAGCTCGCCTTCAGCAGGCGCAGCGAGAAGGGCGACATCGCGAGCATCTCGCGACACCAGCCGACGGTCTCGCGCTCGAGCTCGTCGAGCGGCACGACGGTGTTCACGAGGCCCATCGCGAGCGCCTGCCGCGCGTCGTACTGGCGGCACAGAAACCAGATCTCCTTGGCCTTCTTCGGTCCGACGACGTTCGCCAGCAGGCCGGCGCCGAAGCCGCCGTCGAACGAGCCGACCTTCGGCCCGGTCTGGCCGAAGCGGGCGTTGTCGGCGGCGATCGTCAGGTCGCAGACGAGGTGCAGGATCTGGCCGCCGCCGATCGCGTAGCCGGCGACCATCGCGACGACCGGCTTGGGCAGGCGGCGGATCTGGATCTGCAGGTCGGTGACGTGGAAGCGCCCGACGACGCCGGGGCGGCCCGGTTCGGTCTCGTAGCCGGTGTCGCCGCGCACGCGCTGGTCGCCGCCCGAGCAGAACGCCAGCGGCCCCTCGCCGGTCAGCACGACGACGCCGACCGACGTGTCCTCGCGCGCGCGCTCCAGCGCGTCGGAGATCTCGATCAGCGTCTGCGGGCGAAACGCGTTGCGCACCTCGGGGCGCGCGATCGTGACCTTTGCGATGCCGTCGCCGCTGAGCTCGTAGCGGATGTCGGCGTACTCGCCCGCGGCGGTCCAGGTCACGTCCATGGCGTGCAGGCTACTTTCAGAGGGTGCTCGTCGAATCCTGGCTCGCCCGCGCCGCCCGCACGCGCCCGCGGGCCGTGGCGCTCGAGGCGGGCGGCGCCGCGATGACCTATGCCGAGCTCGACGCGGCGGCGACGCGCGCGGCACGCCGGCTCGCCGCCCTCGGCGCGCGGCCCGGCGACCGCGTCGCGCTCGCGCTTGCGGCCGGCGCGCCGTTCGCCGAGGCGCTGCACGGCTGCCTGCGCCTCGGCGCTGTCGCGGTGCCGGTCGACCTGCGCCTGAGCGCGGCCGAGCGCGCCGCCCGCGCCGGCGCCTGCGCGGTCGTCGTCGACGCGCCGCTGGAGGGCGCACAGGACGGCGACGTCGCGCTCGGCGCCACGCACGACCTCGACGCGACGGCGATCGTCGTGCACACGTCGGGCACGAGCGCGGCCGGCAGGCCCGTCGAACTGACGTACGCCAACTGGCTGTGGAGCGCTCTGGGATCGGCCGTCGCGCTCGGGCTCGATCCCGGCGAGCGCTGGCTGTGCACGCTGCCGCTGTCGCACGTCGGCGGGCTGTCGATCCTGCTGCGCAGCGCGATCTACGCGACGACCGCCGTCCTGCACGACGGCTTCGACGCGGCCGCCGCCGCGGGCGCGCTGCGGGAGGGCCGCTGCACGCTCGTCTCGGTCGTCCCGACGACGCTCGCGCGGCTGCTCGACGCGGGCCTGCGGCGCCCGCCAGCGCTGCGCGCGGCGCTCGTCGGCGGCGGACCGATCGCGCCCGCGCTGCTGGAGCGCGCGGCCGCGGCCGGCGTGCCGTGCGTCACGACCTACGGCCTGACCGAGGCCTGCTCGCAGGTGACGACCGGCGGCGCGCCGCTGTTCTGCACGCGCGTGCTCATCGGCGACGGCGGCGAGATCCTCGTCGCCGGCCCGACGGTCGCGCCGGGCGCGCCGGCCGACGACGGCTGGCTGCACACGGGCGATCTCGGCGAGCTCGACGGCGACGGCCGGCTGACGGTCACCGGGCGTGCTGCCGACACGATCGTCACGGGCGGCGAGAACGTCGCGCCGGCCGAGGTCGAGGCGGTGCTCGCGTCGCATCCGGCGGTCGCCGACGTTGCCGTCCACGGCGCGCCCGACGCGCAGTGGGGGGAGCGCGTGGTGGCGACGATCGTGCTGCGCGCGGGCCGTACCGCAACAGCCGACGAGCTCGCGGGTTATTGTCGTGTCCGAGTGGCCCGATACAAGGTGCCCAAAGTGTTCAGGTTCTCCCTAGACTTGCCGCGCACGCAGTCGGGGAAGCTCCTGCGCCGATCTCTGGAGGAATGAATGCCGCCTACGGGCCGCCGTCGCTCGCTGACAGTCGCCGTCGCCGTCCTCGCCGCGCTCGCCGCCCCCGCGGCGGCGCAGGCCGCCACGTACACGGTCAACGCCGGCGACGGGCCGTGCGGCGCGCCGGCCGACCTCGCCTGCGGCGGCCTCGACGACGCCGCGACGGCCGCGGCGCCGAACGACGTCTTCAACGTCGCGCCCGGCAAGGCGCCGTACGGCTCGGCGCACTTCACCGTCGGCGGCGTGACGATCACCGGCAGCCCGAACTTCGTCGTCAACGGCACGCTGACCTTCAGCGGCGCCGGCAGCGTCTCGAAGCTGCAGAAGGCGATCGTCGGCCAGCCCAACGGCGTGGCGCCGGCCGTCGTCGTCAACGGCAGCGCCGGCCTGGAGATCAGCGACTCCGGCATCGCCAGCACCAACGACGACGGCGTGGTCTTCTCCGAGAGCGACGCCAACAAGATCGTGCGCACCGTCGTCGGCACCACCGGTCCGCAGTCCAGCGCCGTCAAGATCACCTCCTCCGACACGTCGGCGAGCGCGAAGAAGCTCGTCGCGGAGTCGAGCCTGTTCACCGGCGGGCTCGCCTCGCTGTCGGTCATCACCGGCGCCAGCGCCCCCGTGACGAGCGCGGGCAGCGTCGCGGTCACGCTGCGCCACGTCACGGCGGCGGACTCGACGCACGGCCTGGTGCTCGACTCCTCGCACGCCGCGCCGCTGATCGGCGGCCCGTTCGGCAACATCACGCTCGACGCGACCGACTCGATCATCCAGAACGGCAGGTCGAGGACCGTCTTCCCGGGGCTGCTCGCCCTGCTGACGATCATCGCGCCGGCGAACACGATCACCGACACCTACACGCGGACGCTGGGGGTGGCCGCGGATGGGACGACGCAGGCGTTCGACCCCGCCGCGGTCTTCGCGAAGCCCGACACGAACAACTTCCGCCTGCGCCCGGGCTCGCCGGCGATCGACGCCGCCGGCTTCGTCACCGACGAGTCGACGACCGACTTCGAGGGTGACCCGCGGCCCGGCCCGACGACCGATCAGGGCTTCGACGAGTACGTCAACGCGCCGCCGACCGCGGTCATCGAGGTCGCGACGAACCCGCAGCGCACCGGTCGGCCGGTCGCCTTCGACGCCAGCAAGTCCAGCGACCGCGAGGCGGGCGCGGGTGGCGGCATCGTCCGCTACCACTGGGAGTTCGGCGACGGACAGGTCGCGGACACGACCACGCCGACGACGGCGCACACGTACGCCGGCGAGGGCGACACGAGCGCCAAGCTGACGGTCTTCGACGCGCAGGGCGCCGCCAGCGCGGTCGCCTCGGTGCCGCTGAAGCTGATCGACGGCGCGCCGCCGGTGATCATCATCACGACCCCCGGCGCCAACCAGAAGATCAAGCTGACGACGAAGAAGACGACGTCGAAGACCGTCCTGGTCAAGGGCAAGAAGGTCAAGCGCAAGACGACCACGTCGAAGCCCACGAAGATCGTCTTCGCCGGGGCCGCCAAGGACAAGTCGGGCGTCAAGGGCGTCGTCATCACGGTCGAGCGGATCAAGAAGACCGCGACCCCCGCGAAGACCCCGGCGAAGAAGACCTCGGCGAAGTCCAGCGCGGCGACGGCGCCTGCGAAGCGCTGCGCCTGGCTGGATCCGAAGAAGGGCGTCGTGCTGCGCAGCTGCGCCAAGCCGGTGCTGATCCTCGCGAAGCTCGCGGCGAACGGCATCTGGACCTACAAGCTCAAGAGCACCCTGAAGCTCAGCCCCGGCATCTATCGGATCACCGCCGCGGGCCAGGACGGCGCCGGCGCGAGCGGCAACTCCGCCTCCGCCAAGGACGCGATCCACCGCTTCACGCTGGTCAAGTAGCCGTCGCCGGACGGGTCGTGCCATGACGTACGACCCGTCCGAGTTTCGGCAGGGCAGCATCGAGCGCTGGCAGCGGTCCGCCGCCGGCTGGGGCGCGCAGCGCGCGGTGTTCCAGGCGGGCGCCCGCCCGGTCTCGGGCTGGCTGATCGACGCGATCGAGCCGCAGCCGGGCCATCGCGTGCTCGAGATCGCGGCCGGTCCCGGTGACACGGGCCTGCTCGTCGCCGAGCTGATCGCGCCGGGCGGCATGCTCGTCAGTACCGACGCGGTCGAGGCGATGGTCGAGCTCGCCCGCGCGCGCGCCGCCGAGCTGGGCATCGACAACGCCGAGTTCCGCACGATGGACGCCGAGTGGCTCGACCTGCCGGCGGCGAGCATGGACGCCGTGATCGCGCGCTGGGGCTACATGCTGCTCGCCGACCCGGCGACGGCGCTGCGCGAGACGCGCCGCGTGCTGCGTCCCGGCGGGCGCGTCGCGCTGGCGGCGTGGACGGGGCCCGACGAGAACCCGTGGGCATCGGTCCCGATCGAGGAGGTCGTGGCGATGGGCGCGGCGCCGCCGCGCAACCCCGACGAGCCGAACATGTTCGCCTTCCGCGAGGCGGCGACGATCGAGGGACTGCTCGAGGACGCCGGCTTCACCGACATCGTCGTCGACCAGCTCGACGTCGTCTGGCACTACGACGACCTCGACGACTGGTGGGACACCCAGCTCGACCTCTCGAGCACCTTGGCGGCCGGCGTCGGCGCGCTGACGCCGGCCCGGCGCGACGACCTGCGCGAAGCAACCGACGCGCGCCTCGCCGCATATGTGCAACCCGATGGGTCGGTCGTCCTGCCAGGGCGCACGCACGTCGCGGCCGCGAGCGCGTAGCCGGGCAGGGCGGCGCGCGGAGGCCATGGCCACGGTCTCACGAGCGACACTCCTCAAGACGGTCAAGCATGCGCGCGCGGTGGTGAGAGCGGCGTCGAAGGGGTGGTCGAGCGCTTGCGAAGGAGGCCCGCTGGATCGCTTGACGATCGGTTATCGGAGACCGTATAGTGATCGAGTTGCGTCCGACCGTTGTTCTGTGCTACTCACGCGACTGGCGTGTGCGCTGGACGTGTGCGGGCGCATGGGGCGTCACCGACAGATCGTCGGTGACCTATCGCGTGACACGTGCGCGAGCCTGTATATGAGATATCAGGGTTCCGACACGACTACGTGCGTGTTCGTGTGACTTGGTAGAGGACACGGGGGGCGGATGATCAGCGGCGCGGCGGTCAAGACGGACGAGGCTGGGCCGGACGCCTGGCGACGCAACCTGCAGGGAGACGCGCGATTGGAGGGACCGCGCGACGCCTCGTGGTGGACGGGCCTCGAGCCCCGACACGGCCGGGCTCCCGGCGTCGATGCCGTCGGTGTCGTGCGGGGGCTCCCGCTGCCGGATCTCTCTCGTTGCACGCGAGCGGATCTGCTTGCGTACTTCGAGAACGGCTGGACCATCACCGAGACGCTGTTCGCCGGCCTCGTCGGCGAAGAGGCGTTCTTTCGTCCGCCGTGGCATGGCCTGCGGCACCCGCTGATCTTCTACTACGGGCATCCGGCAGCGCTGTATGTGAACAAGATGCGGATCGCCGGCCTGCTGGCCGGGCCCGTAAACGCCGACTTCGAACAGATCTTCGAGACCGGCGTCGACGAGATGTCCTGGGACGACCTGTCGAAGAACGAGTCGCTGTGGCCGACCGTCGCAGAGACCCGGGAATATCGCGGCGTCGTCCACGCTGACGTCGTCCGGATCATTCGAGAACACCCCGACTTCGACGCGCTCCCGCTCGGCGCCGCCCAACCGACGCCCGCGGGCGTGCACGCCGTGCTGATGGGGTGCGAGCATGAGCGCATCCACATCGAGACGTCGTCGGTCCTGATCCGGGAGCTTCCGGTGCGCCTTGTGCGACGCCACCCGGCCTGGCCCGGCGACCACCCCTCGGCGGCCGCGGGCAGCCTCGCAGCACCGCAGGTCGGTGCTCGAGCGCCGGTGCAGGTGCAGGTGTGCGCCGGCACGAGCGTGATCGGCAAGCCGGCGGACTGGCCGACGTTCGGCTGGGACAACGAGTACGGGCGGCGTGAGATCAGGGTCGCGCCCTTCGCCGCGGCGTCGCAGCTCGTCAGCAACGTCGAGTACTACGGGTTCGTCGTCGACGGTGGATACCGAGACCCGCAGTGGTGGTCCAAGGACGGGTGGAGCTGGCGGACGTTCCGCAACGCGAAGCGGCCCGCCTTCTGGCAGCCCGCCGGGCCCGAAGGGCTCCATGAGTACCGACTGCGCACGATCTTCGACACGGTCGAGATGCCGTGGGACTGGCCCGTCGTCGTCAACGCTCACGAGTCGGTGGCATATGCGGCGTGGCGCGGGGCGCGCGACGGCTGCGTGTATCGACTGCCCACCGAGGCCGAGCAGCACCGGATGCGAGGCGGCGGGCCATCCGCGCCGTCCGACGAGCCCGGCCCAAGCCTGGCGCAGGGCAGGGTCGACGACCCCGGCTTCAACCTCTCTCTCACCTTCGGGTCCGAGGCTCCGGTGTCGGCGATGCCCGCGAACGCCGCCGGATTCCACGACGTCTTCGGCAACGTCTGGCAGTGGTGCCAGGACCACTTCGCCGCGTTGCCGGACTTCGAGGTGCATCCGCTGTACGACGACTTCTCGACGCCGTGCTTCGACGGCGAGCATCAGGTGATCCTCGGTGGCTCGTTCACGAGCCTCGGTGCCGAGGCGGGCGCGTTCGCGCGCTTCCATTTCCGCTCGCACTTCCACCAGCATGCGGGGCTGCGGCTGGTCCGGCCGGCGGACCCCGACGCGTTCGTCGAAACGACATGCAGCGATGGTCCGGGTCCCCATGTCGGGTCCGGACCGTGCTGCACGCGGGAAGGCGGACGTGATGCGGGGCGCGGGAGCGGTTACGACTCGCCGACCGCGCGCGACGCCTACGTCCTCATGCACTACGGCTCCGCCGAGCAGACGTTCGGTGATCTCGCGGGCCCGGTCGATGCGCTGAGCTTTGCCGCGCGGGTGGCCGAGCGTGTCAACGCATGGTCGGTCACCGCGGAGTGCGGCGACGCTCGCGCGTTGGACGTCGGGTGCGCGGTCGGCGGCTCGTCATTCGAGCTCGCTCGGCACTTCGGCGACGTGGTCGGCATCGACCTGTCGTCGTCCTTCGTCGAGACGGCGCGGAGCATGGCCGCCGACGGCTGCATCGAGTTCCGCCGCGTCGAAGAAGGTGTCCATGCCACGACGCAGATCGCGACCGCTCCCGATGACGTCGACCGAGGGCGAGTGTCGTTCCGGCGCGCAGATGCATGTGCGCTGCCCCCGGACCTCGGTGCCTTCGATGCGGTCCTGCTCGCCAATGTCCTCTGTCGTCTCCCCAGCCCACGTGCATGTCTCGGTCGCATGGGAGGTCCGCGCGGTCTCGTGCGTCCCGGTGGCCTCCTCGTGGTGACGACGCCGGCGACGTGGGACGAGAAGTTCACGCCCCGCGGGGCCTGGCTCGGCGGGTACGAGCGAGCGGGGCGGTACGTCACGACACTCGAAGGACTTCACGATGAACTCGGCGCCGAATTCGACCTGCTGCACCGCGAGGACGTGTCGTGCGTGATTCGCGAGCATGCCAGGAAATTCGAGTTCATCATCCCGGAGCTGTCCGTCTGGCGACGTCGCGCGTAACCGGACGGTGGCGCGTTGCCCGCGCCCGCGTCGGCGCCGAGCGGCAGCACACCGATGACGGCGAGACAGTGGCTCCGCGGTGCCTGACATCCCGTCCGTTGGCGTCGAGGAGGAGTACCTGATCGTCGACCCGGTCAGTCGGGCGACGGTGCCCCGTGGGGCAGACGTGCTTCGTCGTGCCGTGATCGAGATGGGCTCCGCGGTCAGCGCCGAGCTCACGCAGTTTCAGATCGAGGCCAAGACGCCGCCGTGCACGAGCCTGGCCGAGTTGGAGGATGAGATAGCGCGGATGCGGTCGGTCGTGGCCGCGTGCGCCGTCCAGGAGGGCCTGAGGATCGCCGCCTCAGGCACGCCGATTCTCGGGGACGTCGTGCCTCCACCGATCAGCGCGGGCGCCCGCCGCGAGCGCAGCGAACAGCTCTACGGAGCGCTCCACGACGAGCAGAGCATCTGCGCATGCCACGTTCACGTTCACCTGCCCGAGCGAGATCGCGCTCCGCTGGTGAGCAATCACCTGCGCCCATGGTTGGCGGCGCTGGTCGCCCTGACCGCGAACTCGCCATATTGGGCTGGTCGTGACACCGGGTACTCGAGCTGGCGGACGTTGACCTGGGGACGATGGCCGGTCGCGGGTCCGCCGCCGTACTTCGAGTCGGCGTCCGAGTTCGAAGACCTCGTGGACGCGCTGATCGACGCCGGGGTGTCCCCGGATAGAGGCGCCGTGTACTGGGACATCCGCCCTTGCGCTCACCTGCCGACACTTGAGATCCGCGTCGCGGACATGCCGACGACCACCGGCGGGAGCGTGCTGCTCGCGGCGATCGTTCGGGCGATGGTCATGGTTGCGAGCGCGGCCGTCGACAGCGGCCGTCAGGCGCCTCGGGTCTCTCCCGAGCTGCTGCGAGCGGCGTACTGGCTCTCGGCACGCGACGGGCTCGGAGGCTCCGCGATCGATCTCGGCAGACGACGACGTGTGCCGGCCACGGCAGTGGTCGAGGACCTGCTCGCCTACGCCGGACCGGCGCTCGAGGTCAGCGGCGACGTCGAGACGGTTGCCGCCGCCTGCAAGCAGATGCGCGAGGGCGGTGGAGGGGCGGCACGGCAGCGGGCAGCCTTCGCTCGCCGGCGGGTCCTTGGCGACGTGGTCGACTACCTCGTCGCGGAGACGGCCCCGCCTCCCGGGGCGACTCGATGACGTGGCGTTGCCCTGCGCGCCGCTCCTACGAGCCCGGCCGGCGCGCCGACCAGACGTCGACGTCGATCCCGAGCCCCGGGTGAGGCGCCTGGCGCTCGATCGTCATCCCCAGCTTCTCGGCCACGCGCCGCGAGCGCGCGTTGTCGGGGTGGATGATCGCGATCAGCTCGTCGAGGCCCAGCTGCTCGAACGCGTGCGCGCGCGCGGCGCGGGCGGCCTCCGTTGCGAAGCCGCGACCCCAGACCGCCGAGTCCAGGCGCCAGCCGATCTCCGGCCGGTGTGCGAGCTCGGCCATGAAGGTCGGATACGCGACGCCCGCAAAGCCCAGCAGGCGCGGCTCGGCGTCGGCCGGCGCACGCTCCTCGAGCGCGAAGTGCCCCCACCCGTGACGGGCCCAATGCTCGCGCAGGCGGTTGAGGAAGCTGGCGCCCGAGTCGTCGTTGAGCGGGCTGCCGAGGTAGCGCCCGACGAGCGGATCGGCGTTGATCGCGGCGAGCGCCGACGCGTCGCCGTCGCGCCACGCCCGCAGCCGCAGGCGCGCGGTCAGCAGCTGCGGCTCGCGCGTCATGGGCGCGTCACGCCGGCACGGTTGACGGCGCCGCGCAGCACGGTCCCCCGCGGACGAAACGCCCCCCTCGAGCAATCGCGACACGACTGCCGCAAAAGCCTTCTATTGATCTCCACTTTTTGAGAGTGTTTTTGGGAAACCATCCGCACACGCCTCAACCAACTTTAACTCGGTGCCGACCATGAGATCCGCTATGTTCGTCGCATTCCATGACAGCCCGGTGAGCCGCATGCGATTGGGGGAGCGTGATGGCATCAGAGTCCGATGAGGTGACGGGCGAGCAGCTTGCCGCCGAGCAGCGCGTACGCGCACACGAAGCCGGTTTCGAGGGAACGCACTCCAATCCGACGCTGACGCTGTCCGACGATGCGCCGCCGCCGGGGCCGGGTGCGACGCTCGTGGAGTTGCACGTGTGCATGGGACTGAATTCGTGCAAGGCACAGGCGCCGGACAAGCACGCGGGCTTCCCGTCTGGAACGCGCCGCGACCCCGAGGGTACAGCGCGGATGGCCGGAACGGGCACATGCGCCACGGCCGTGCACGTGTGTCATGGCGACAATGCGTGCCGTGGCCAGGGCGGGTGTGGCTACGCCGGCTCGGCCTTCGAGCAGTCCAAGCCGGGTGACCAGGCGTGCAGCACGAACGGCAGCTGCGCGAGCCCGATCAACATCAGTCGGGTCTTCTCGGACGGACCGTACAAGGGCAAGAGCGTGTGGAGGCGCGCGCGCGTGATCTTCGAAGCGCGGATGTACGAGGCGGGCATCCCGTTCGGGCCGTCCCCGGCCGAGGGCTACCCCGACAATCTCCTCCCGCCCGGCTACATCTTGTGACCGCGGCGAGGCTGGGGTTTCCCAACCTCGGTTTCGGCGTCGGACTGCGCTCGCAGCACTTCGAGCACCTGCTCGCGCACTGGCCGGCGGTGGACTGGTTCGAGGTCATTTCGGAGAACTTCATGGACTCGCGCGGACGGCCGCGCAACGTCCTCGACGAGATCGTCGCGCGCTACCCGGTCGTGGCGCACGGCGTATCGCTGTCGATCGGGTCCAGCGATCCGCTCGATCGCGCGTACCTCGGCCGCCTCAGGCGGTTCGTCGACGAGATCGACCCCGTGTGGGTCTCCGACCACGTCTGCTGGACTGGCATCGGCGGAGTGAACACGCACGAGCTCGTGCCGATCCCGTTCACCGAGGAGTCGCTCGCGCACGTGGTCGAGCGCGTGCGGATCGTTCAGGAGCTGCTCGAGCGCCCGCTCGTGCTCGAGAACCCGAGCTCGTACGTCACGTACGTCGCGTCGACGATGGCGGAGTGGGAGTTTCTCGCTCGGATGGCCGAGGAGGCCGACTGCGGGCTGCTGCTCGACGTCGCCAACGTGCGCGTGTCCGCGGTCAACCACGGCTTCGACGCGCAGGAGTACCTGCGCGCGCTGCCGCACGAGCGGATCGTCCAGATGCACCTCGCTGGGCACGCGGAGATGGGTACGCACATCGTCGACACCCACGATCGCCCGGTCGCCGACCCGGTGTGGGAGCTCTATGCGCTCGCGAGCGAGTTGACCGGCGGCGTCTCGACGCTCATCGAGTGGGACGAGCAGCTTCCGCCCTTCCCCGAGGTCCACGCGGAGGTGCTCAAGGCGCGCCGCTACGCGAGCGCCGGAGCGCGCGCGTGACCGATCTGATCACCACCCAGCGCTGGATCCAAGGCGTGATCACCGATCACGACGGAGTCCAGGCGGGCCTCGCTCGCGGCGCGGGCGAGACGGGAGCGCTCGCGCTTGAGGACGTCGTCCGCGGGACGGGAGCGCTCAGCGCCACGCAGCGCCTGGAGCTCTACGGCCGGACCCACCGACGGCGGCTGGCGGGCTGCCTGCGCGAGTCCTACCCGGGCTTGCGTCACGCCCTCGGCGACGAGCTGTTCGAGGACTTCGCACTGGACTACCTGCGGGCGCAGCCGTCGCGCAGCTACACGCTCGCGTCGCTCGGAGCGGGCTGGCCCGCCCATCTCGAAGCCACGCGTCCCGACGGCGATCTCCCGGCCGGCGAGCGCGAGCGGTGGCCGGACTTCCTCGTCGACCTCGCGCG
>JAWVGK010000413.1:0-7386 GCA_033855155.1 Solirubrobacteraceae bacterium
CGCGCCGGTCGATCGCGGCGCGCTCGAGGCGGCCGCGCACGACATCGAGGTCGGCCCCGGCGAGCGGGCGTGGCGTGTGGACGTCGGTGGTCGCCCCGGCGCCGCCGCCGTCGCGCGTGCCGCGGCCGCGCTGCGCCTCGCGGCACCGCGCCACGCCGTGCACACGGTGCGCGGTCACCGTCTCGTCGTCGTGGGGCCCCCGCCGCCGCCCGCCCTGCCGCCGCCTTCCGGCGCGGGGGTGTGTCGGGTGTGGGGCTCCTGGGGCACCAAACCCGACACACCCCCTGGCCTGCGCGCGTGGCCCGAGGGGATCGTGCCGCCGCGCCTGCTCGACGTGCGCACGGTCGTCGTCGGCGCGCGCGGGGCGGCGATTGGCGCCGCGCGGCTGATGGGCGCGGCCACGATCGTGCCCGACGGCGCCACCGGCGACCCCGGCAGCGACCTCGCCGCCAAGGCGCGTGCCGCGCTGCAGGCGATCGAGGCCGCACGGCTGATGGGTGGGGCCACGATCGTGCCCGACGGCGCCACCACCGGCGACCCCGGCAGCCGCCTTCCAGCCGAGACGCGTGCTGCGCTGCACGCGATCGAGGTCGCCATGGCGCGTGATGGCGGTCGGGGCGAGGAGTCGGATGCGCGGGTGGTCGTGCCGGGCGCGGCGCCCGGCGTGCGCGTCGGCGTGGAGGGCGCGGCGCCCAGCGTCCAAGTCGGCGTGTCGGGCGCGGCCAGCGTCCGCGTCGTCGTGCACGTCGGCGGCGCCGACGAGGCCGCCCACCTGCGCGACCGCGCGGCGAAGGTCGCCGTCATCGAGCGCGCCGACGCGCAGCTCGTCGCGCCCCTCGCGGCGGCGATCGCGCGCGCCGGCGGGACGCTCACCGTCTGCCCGGACCACGGCTGCGACCCGCGCACGGGCGCGCACGACGCCGCGCCGGTGCCGTGCTTGACGTGGTCGCCCGCGCGAGGCCGCGACCGGCCAGCGGGCCCGCACCACCGCCGGCTGACCGAGCGCGCCGTCCGCCACCTGCCGGTCGTCGAGCTGCCGAGCGGGAGGCTCGGCGTCGCCGCGTGATCGCGCGCGTCGTCATCGCCGGCACGACCTCCGGCGCCGGCAAGACGACCGTCGCGTGCGGGCTGATCGGCGCCCTGCGCGCGCGCGGGCTCACCGTGCAGGGCTTCAAGGTCGGCCCGGACTTCATCGATCCGAGCTATCACGCGCTCGCCGCCGGGCGCCCGGGGCGCAACCTCGACGCCTTCCTCAGCGGCCCCGAGCTCGTCGCCCCGCTGCTGCGCCACGGCGCCCGCGGCGCCGACCTCGCCGTGATCGAGGGCGTCATGGGCCTGTTCGACGGCGCGTCGGGGCGCGGCGAGCTGGCGTCGACCGCTCATGTCGCCAAGCTCCTGCAGGCCCCCGTCCTGCTCGTCGTCGACGCCGCCTCGATGGCCCGCTCGGCGGCGGCGATTGTGCACGGCTACACGACGTTCGACCCCCACGTCGACGTCGCCGGCATCGTCTTCAACCGCGTCGGCTCCGACCACCACGAGCAGCTGCTGCGCGACGCGGTGGCGCCGCTCGGCGTGCCGGTGCTTGGCGCGCTGCGCCGCGACGAGCGCGTGGTCGCGCCCGAGCGCCACCTCGGCCTCGTGCCGGCGGGCGAGCGCGAGGCGGCGACGCGCCGCGCGCTCGAGACGCTCGCCGCGGCCGTCGCGCGCTACGTCGACGTGCCCGCGATCGAGCGGCTCACCCGCGCCGCGCCCGCGCCGGCAGTGGGCCCGTCCTGGTCGCCCGAGCTGCGGCCCGAGCCGACCCCCGCCGGCGTTGCGTCCCCGCGGATCGCGATCGCCCGCGGGCCCGCGTTCTCCTTCCACTACGAGGAGAACCTCGAGCTGCTGCGCGGCGCCGGCGCGGAGCTGGCCGCGTTCGACCCGCTGCGCGACGAGCGCCTGCCGCCGGACAGCGGTGCGCTGATCCTCGCGGGCGGCTTCCCCGAGGTCTTCGGCGCCGAGCTCGGCGCCAACGCGCCGCTGCGCGCGCAGATCGCGGCGTTCGTCGCGTCCGGCAGGCCGGTGCTCGCGGAGTGCGGCGGCCTGCTGTACCTCTGCGACGAGCTCGACGGCCACCCGATGTGCGGCGCGATCACGGCCCGGGCGAGCATGACCCGCCGGCTGACGCTCGGCTACCGCGAGGCGATCGCCGCGACGGCGACGCCGTGGATCGACGCCGGGGAGCGCGTCCGCGGCCACGAGTTCCACTACTCCGAGCTGCAGTCGTCCGCTGCCGGCGCGAACGCCGCATGGACGCTGTCGGCGCGCGGGACGACGCGCGCGGAGGGCATCGTCACCGGCGCGCTGCAGGCGAGCTGGCTGCACGTCCACTGGGCCGCGCACCCGCGGCTCGCGCAGCGCTTCGCGCGCGCCGCGCAGGTTCCGATGCCATGCCCCTGAGCGTCGTCGTCGGCGGCACGCGCTCGGGCAAGAGCGCGCATGCCGAGCGGCTGGCGCTGGCGAGCGGCCTGCCGGTGCGCTACGTCGCGACGGCCGACGCCGCCGATCGCGCGATGGCCGAGCGCATCGCCGCGCACCGCGCGCGCCGGCCGGCGAGCTGGACGACGGTCGAGGCCGGCCCCGCGCTCGCCGACGCGTTCGCCGGCAGCGCCGGCGCGTGCGTGCTGCTCGACGGCCTCGGCCCGTGGATCGCGGCGGCGCTGCACGACGGCGGCGCGTTCGCGCGGGAGCCGGCGCCCGATGTCCTCCCACGCGTGCGCGTGAGCGTGCTGCACGAGCTGCAGCGGGCGCTCGACGCGGCGCAGGAAGCCGGCGCGGCGATCGTCGTCGCCGAGCTGGCGGGGGAGGGGCTGCTGCCGCCCGACGCCGCCACGCGCGCGTGGCTGGACCTGCTCGGCGAGGCGACCCAGCGCTTCGCCGCGCGCGCGGCCAGCGTCGAGCTCGTCGTGGCCGGCCGCGCGCTCGCGCTCGGTGGCGTGGCAGAGGAGGTGGGGGGCGGCCACGCGGGGGCAGGCGCCGGCGGCGCGGCCCTCGGCGGTGCGGCGCTTGGCGGTGCGGCGCGTGGCGGTGCGGCGCGTGGCGGTGCGGCCCCCGTCGATGCCGCCTCCGCCCAGGCTGCCGCCCATGCCGCTCACGCAGACCCCGGCGCCTCGCACGCCAACCTGCGCCGCCACGGCGACCGCGACGTGCGCCCCGGCGACGCCGACCATGCGGTCAACGTCGTCGCGGGCGGCCCGCCGCCGTGGCTACGCGACGCGCTGCGCGACGCCCTCGACGGGGCGGTCGATCGCTACCCCGATGACCGCGACGCGACCGCGGCGCTCGCCGACCTGCACGGCCGCGACCCCGACGAGATCGTCGCCTGCAACGGCGCCTCCGAGGCGCTGTGGCTGCTGCCGGCCGCCCTGCGACCGCGCCTGGCGGCGTGCGTGCACCCCGGCTTCACCGAGTCCGAGGCCGCGCTGCGCGCGCACGGCGTGCCGGTCGCACGGGTCCATCGCGACCCCGACCACGGCTTCGCGCTGGACCCGCGAGCGATCCCCGACGCGGCCGACCTCGTGATCGTCGGCAACCCCGCCTCCCCGTCGGGCACGCTCGATCCGGCCCACGCGCTGCTCGCGCTGCGCCGGCCCGGCCGCGTCGTCGTCGTCGACGAGGCGTTCATGGACCTCGTTCCCGGTGAGCCGGGCTCGCTCGTGCGCGAGCGGCTGGACGACGTCGTCGTCGTGCGCAGCCTCACGAAGGCGCTCGCGATCCCGGGCCTGCGCGCCGGCTACGCGGTCGCCGCCGCGCAGATGGCGCAACGGCTGCGAGCCGTGCGCCCGCCGTGGTCGGCGAACGCGCTCGCGCTCGCCGCGCTGGTGGCGACCGCGCGGCGCCCCGGCGCGCTCGCGGCGATCGCCGAGCGGGCCGCCGCCGAGCGCGACGACCTCGCCGCGCGGCTCGCCGCCGTCCCCGCGCTGCGCAGCTGGCCGAGCGCCGCGAACTTCTGCCTGATCGAGGTCGACGACGGGCCCGCGCTCGTCGCGGCGCTGCGCGAGCAGGCGATCGCCGTGCGACCGGCGGCGTCGTTTCCCGGCCTCGGGCCGGGCCACATCCGGCTGACGGCGCGCGCACCTCAGGCCAACGCGCGGCTCGTCGAGGCGATCGAGGTGGCGCTCGCCGCGTGCTGCGCCTGAGCCTCCCCGACCCGACGACGCTGCTCGCCCAGTTCGACCGCGAGCTGCGGGTGCTGTCGTCGGCCGTGCTCGGCGGCGGCATCGGCCCGGCGCGCGCGTGGCTGAACGTCACCGTCGCGCAGGACTACGCGCGCACCGACCCCGAGGCCGACCTCGCCGAGCGCGCGACGCTGCTGCGCCTGCGCGGGCCGGTCGTCGGCATGCTCACCGCCGCGCCGGTGTCGGCGCACGAGCACCGCGGCCACGGCTGCGCGGAGGCCGTCGCGACCGTCGGCGTCGGCCACGCGCTCGCCGCCGCCGGCATGCGCCCGCGTACGCTGCCGGGCGCCGGCACGATCAACCTGCTCGTCGTCGTCGACGCGTGCCTCGACGATGCGGCCCTCGCCGGCGCCGCGCAGACGGCCGTCGAGGCGAAGGCGCAGGCGCTCGCGGCCGCGCGCGTCCCGGCCGCCAACGCCGCCGGCTTCGCGACCGGCACCGCGACCGACGCCTTCGCGATCGCGTGCCTGCCCGGCGGCGGCGTGCGCTTCGCCGGTCCGGCGACGCGCGCCGGCGCCGACATCGCGCGCGCCGTCTACGAGGCCGTCCGCGCCGGCGCGCTAGCCGACCGCGCGCGCACCGGCGTCCGCGAGCGCGAGCAGGCGCGCTCGTGAGCCGCAAAGCCGTCCGCGCCGGCGGGATCGCCGACCACGCCACGGACCGCGCCACCACCCCCGCCATTCGCGAGCGGGGGCGATCGTGAGCGGCGGCCGCATCGCCGTCGTCGGCATCGGCGCCGACGGCTGGGCCGGCCTCGGCGAGCGGGCTCGCGCCGCGATCCTCGCGGCCGACGAGCTCGTCGGCTCGCCGCGCCAGCTCGCCCTCGTGCCGGCCGACGTTCACGCGGCGACGCGGCGCACCCTGCCGTCTCCACTCGAGCCGCTGCTCGACGAGCTCGCGGAGCGCACGGCCGCCAGCACCTGCGTGCTCGCCAGCGGCGACCCGATGCTGCACGGCATCGGCGCGACGCTCGCTCGCCGCCTCGGCCCGCAGCGCCTCGACGTGCACCCGCACACGTCGGCGTTCGCGCTCGCCTGCGCGCGCCTGGGCTGGCCGCAGGCCGACGTCGAGCTCGTCAGCGCCGTCGCGCGCGTCCCCGACGTCGTCGCCCGCGCGCTCGCGCCCGGCCGGCGCGTCGTCGTCCTGGCGACCGGTCGCGACGGAGCGGCGCAGGTCGCGCGCGTCGTCCGCGAGCGCGGCTACGGCCCCAGCCGCCTCGTCGTGCTCGAGCAGCTCGGCGGCCCGGCGGAGCGGCGCGTCGAGGCGACGGCCGAGGACTGGGGCGACGCGCCGGTCGATCCGCTGCACGTCGTCGTGATCGACTGCCGCGCCGCGCCCGGCACGACGCTCCTGCAGCGCAGCCCCGGCCTGCCCGACGACGCCTACGCGACCACCGACGGCCAGCTCACCAAGCGCCACGTGCGCGCGATGACGCTCGCCGCGCTGCAGCCGCTGCCCGGCCAGCTGCTGTGGGACCTCGGCGCCGCCAGCGGCTCGATCGCGATCGAATGGCTGCGCGCGGAGCCGTCGGCGCGGGCGATCGCGATCGAGCGGCGCGCCGACCGCGCCGCGCAGGCGGCGAGCAACGCGCTCGCGCTCGGCGTCCCGCAGCTCGACGTGCGCACCGCCACGGCGCCCGCCGCCTACCGCGACCTGCCCGAGCCCGACGCGATCTTCGTCGGCGGCGGACTGACGACGGAAGACCTCGTCGCGCGGGCGTGGGCGGCCCTCCGACCCGGCGGACGGATCGTCGCCAACGCCGTGACGCTGGAAGGCGAAGCCGAGCTCGTCGTCGCCCGCGCGCGCTTCGGCGGCACGCTGACGCGCGTCGAGATCGCGCACGCCGAGCCGCTCGGCGCACTCACCGGTTGGCGCGCGCAGATGGCGGTCGTGCAGTGGGCGGCCACGAAGCCGTGACCGTGCACTTCGTCGGCGCCGGCCCCGGAGCGCCCGACCTGCTGACGCTGCGCGCGCAGCGGCTGATCGCGACGAGCCCCGTGTGCCTGTACGCGGGCGCGCTCGTGCCGCCGGAGATCGTCGCGCACGCGCCGGCGAACGCGCACGTCGTCGACACGCAGCGGTTGTCGCTCGACGCGATCGTCGCCGAGCTGGCCGCCGCGCACGCCGCCGGCCACGACGTCGCCCGCCTGCACTCCGGCGACCTGTCGATCTACAGCGCGATCGCCGAGCAGGCGCGGCGCCTGGACGAGCTGCGCATCCCGTGGGACGTCACGCCCGGCGTGCCGGCGTTCGCCGCCGCGTCGGCGGCGCTGCGGCGGGAGCTGACCGTGCCGGGCGTCGCGCAGACGGTCATCCTCACGCGCTACGGGCGCCGCGCGTCGGCGATGCCCGCCGGCGAGCGGCTCGCCGGCCTCGGCGCCCATGGCGCGACGCTCGTCGTGCATCTCGGGGCGCAGGCGATCGAGGAGATCGTCGACGAGCTCGCGCCGAGCTACGGCGCGGACTGCCCCGCCGCCGTCGTCGCGCGCGCGAGCTGGCCCGACGAGGTCGTGATCGTCGGCACGCTCGCGACGATCGCCGCCGACACGCGCGCCGCCGGCGTCAGCCGCACCGCCACGATCCTCGTCGGCCCGGCACTGGCGCCGCGCGACGCGGGCGACAGCCACCTCTACTCGCCGCAGCGCGAGCGTCCTACCAGTACGTGACCTCGTCGTCGGCGGGACGCGGACGCCGGCGCTTCTGGTGACAGAGGATGCAGACGACGACCGCGTCGTCGCGCTCGCTGACCTCGCCGTCCTCGCCGACGTACTGGTGGCGGCGCTCGCCCTCGAACCAGACGTGTCCGCAGTCCGCGCACGGCACGGTGTTCGGATGCGGGCGCTGGAACGTGTCGCTCATCGGCTCGACGCGGCGCGCGCGGCGCCCTGGCGCGCGGACAGCTGCTTCATCGAGACCTTGTAGGCGATCGTGTCGATGTAGCTCTCGCCGGCGCCGTCGCGCGTGCGCTTGGACGCCTGCTCGGGCGTCACGCCGAGCTCGGCCATGTCGCGCGCCGCCTCGGGATCGAAGCAGCGCGCCGCAAGCCAGCGACCGGCCATCTCGTCGTCGAAGCCCGCCTCCGTCCATGCCTTCGCGGCAACCGCCGGGTCCTCGCCGCGATCGGCGAGGTCGCCGTAGCGCGTGATCGTGTCGACGCTCGTCCTGGCCG
>JAWVGK010000414.1:0-5778 GCA_033855155.1 Solirubrobacteraceae bacterium
TGCTCGAGGGCGCCGGCGCCGACCGGGTCCTGACGATGGACCTGCACGCCGGCCAGATCCAGGGCTTCTTCTCCAAGCCGGTCGACCACATGACCGCCCTGTTCATGCTCGTCCAGCACTTCAAGGATCTCGGGCTGTCGGACCTCGTCGTCGTCGCGCCGGACGCCGGCCGCGTGAAGCTCAACAAGAAGTTCGCCTCCAACCTCGGCGCCGACCTCGCGATCCTCGACAAGGAGCGTCCCGCCCAGCAGGTCGCCGAGATCGGCCACATCATCGGCGACGTCAAGGGCAAGACCGCGATCATCGTCGACGACATCATCGACACCGCGACGACCCTGCGGGTCGCCGGCCAGGCCGTGCTCGACGCCGGAGCGCGCACCGTCTACGCCGCCGCCACGCACCCGGTCATGAGCGGCCCCGCGTTCGAGAACCTCGCCGCCTCGCGCTTCGAGCAGATCGTCGTCACCGACACGATCCCGATGCGGCCCGGGGCGCCCGGCAACATCCGCCAGCTGTCGTGCTCGGACCTGCTGACCGACTCGATCCGCAGCATCTTCAGCGACCGCTCCGTCAGCGAGGTCTTCGGCGGCGAGAACCAGCTCTTCTGAAGCCGCGCGCGCAACCACCGCCGGCCGGCGCGGAGGCCCGCCGCTAACCTCCGCGCCGTGCGCTCCTCCGCGGCGGTCGACCTGATGGAGCGCCTCGGGCTGTCCGATGACGAGCTCTGCGAGATCCTCGCGGCCGACCCGATCGCCGTGCTGACGGGCGAGCTCGCGCACCGGCCCGAGCTGCAGATCCTGCTCGACATCACGGCCGACGCCGCGCAGCAGGTCGGCGACGGCGTCCTGCGGCGCTGGCTGCGCCGCCGCGGCCCGACCGGCGTGCCGTTCGAGCACCTGCGCGCGCGCGACTTCGGGGCCTTCGAGGACGACCTCGACGCGCTCGCCCAGCGCGGGTTCGTGCTCGGCGGCTGAGCAGCGCGCCGCACCCCCCGGCCGCGCTCGGACGTCCGTCCAGGCCGCCGGCGCCGTAGCCCACACTCTCAACAAGCCGCCGGTGCCCCGCGGTCAACGGCGTGGGGTACCGGCGGTGATTACCTTGTCTCGGCGCGAGGCCGGCCCGGGTCCGGGCGCGCGCGAGCGCTACTCGATCTCGGGCCGCTTCTCGCCCGGCCAGATGCCGGTCAGCCACTGAAAGCCCTTGGCGCCGCTGCGATTCACGGCCGCCTTCGTGACGGCGAACGTCGCGCCCTGGACGGCCGCTGCGCCGAGCACCTTGCCCCACGAGGACTCCAGCGTGGTGGCCTTCGGCGGCTCGCGGTCGTCGATGTGGCCCCAGACCTGGTTGAAGACCTGGCGCGCGAGGATTCCCGCAACGATGCCGATGATGATTCCGAAGGGCTTGTAGAGCACTTTCATGCTTGCGGGGGTACCCGTCCTCCGTCACGATGACTCGGAACGCGACCGGGAGGCTGACATGGACGACGCCGACGATCTTCTCCAGCGTGCACTGCTCGACGCCGAAGCGTGCGCCTCCGTCGCGCTCAAGGTCTCCGATCTCCCGCTGTCCGAGGCCCTGACCGTCATCTTCCACGGCCGCCGTGACCTCGGCACGCTGCAGACCTACGTCACGCACGGTGGCCGCGCCGCAGGCTCGGCCGTCGGCGCGTCGGAGTTGCTGCGCGTCCCCTGCGATCTCGACCTCGCCGACGCGATGTCGCGCGACGAGGCGGAGGAGCTCTACGCCGAGCAGGCGCGGGCGCTGCGCGACGCGATCGTCGCGGCCGACACCGTCCTCGCGATCTGGGCCGGTCCGCTCGCCGCCGCGACCGGTGGCGACGTTCAGATCGAGCGCTCGATCGAGCTCGGCGTGCGGCTGCCCGCCCACCGCCTGATGCCCGTCGCGCTGACGGCGCCCGAGCGGCGGATGCTCGTCGCCGCCGTCTGCGGCGCGCGCACGCTCGCCGAGGGCCGCCCGCCGATGGGGATCGTCTGCGCGCAGCAGGACCTCACGCACGTCTACCAGCTGTCCGACGACCCCGAGGCCTGCCTCGAGGACTTCGGCGAGCGCGCCGCCGACCACGCCCGCCGCACGGCGCGGCGCCTGTATCACCAGGAGGCCTCCGTGCAGCGCTTCCTGGAGCTCAACGGCGACGACTTCCAGCCGACCGCGTGATGATGGGCGCGTGAAGCGCCTCCTCCTCGTCGCAGCCGCCACGATCGCCGTCCTCGCCATCAGCCTGCTCGTCGCGCGCTGGCTCAACAACGACACCGTCGAGCGCGCCCGCGTCGAGCAGCTGCTGCGCGCGCAGTCGCGCGGCGACGCCGCCGCGATGCTGCGCATCCTGCACTGCCCCGACGCGGCCTGCGTGGCGCTCGTGCGCGCCAACGCCCGGCGCCTGCGCGGCAGAGGCGACCTGAAGATCGCGCTCTACCAGTCGCACACCGCGCACGCGCTGCGCTCGCGCACGAAGGACACGCGCGTCGTGTGGTTCACGCCCGGGCGCCTGACGACCGTGCAGTGCGTGCGCGTGCGGCGCGCCGGCGACGTGTTCGCCGGGACGACCGTTAGCCTCCTGCGCCTCAGCGCCCCGATCGGCCGCGAGTCGAGCTGTCCCGCCTGAGCCGGGACGCCGGCACAACTCGCGCCGGCGCGGGGTGTTGTGCTCCGACGACCATGCGCCGCCTGCGTCTCCTCGCCCTCCCGATCGCCATGCTCGCCGTCGGGGCGATCTCGGCGCCCTCGGCCGCCGCCACCGCCGCCGCTCCCTCGGCCGACGGCATCACGCGCGGGACGATCTACGAGGACGGCCCGGACAACCGCTACCTGCTCGGCGGCGCCTGGCTGTTTCGGCTCGACAGCGCGGGCGTCGGCCTCAACCAGCGCTTCCAGCGCCAGGCTTCGACGGACGGCTGGGCGCCGACGACGGTCCCGAACGCCTGGAACGTCGGCGACGACTCCGAGGCCTCGATGCTCGGCACGGTCGCGTGGTATCGCAAGGACTTCAAGCTGCCCGACAGGCGCAGCCGCCTGGACTGGCTCGTGCGCTTCGAGTCGGTGAACTACCGCGCGACGATCTGGCTCAACGGCCGGCCGCTCGGGCGCAACACGGGCGCCTTCCTGCCCTTCGAGCTGCGCATCCCGCGCAGCGCGCTCAGGCGCGCGGGCACCAACCGGCTCGTGATCCGCGTCGACAACCGCCGCCGGCCGACCGACTTCCCGCCGTCGGGCGAGGCGCCCGACGGCAGCCCCGGCGGCGGCTGGTGGAACTACGGCGGCCTGCTGCGCGAGGTCTACCTGCAGCGCGTCGACGAGGTCGACGTCACGTCGGTGCTCGTGCGCCCGCAGATCGCGTGTCGCACGTGCCACGCGACGGTCGACGCTCGCGTGACGGTGCGCAACTACAGCTCGCGCACGCTGCCCGTGCGCGTCACGGGCAGCTTCGGCGCCCGCGGTCTCGAGCTCGGCTCCAAGCGCGTGCCGGCGCGCTCGTTCGCGAGCTTCGCCACGCGCGTGAGGATCGCCAAGCCGCGGCTGTGGTCGCCGGCGTCGCCGAGCCTGTACCGCGTCAGGCTACGCGTCGCCAGCCGTGGGCGAAAGCTCGTCGCGTACAAGCTCATGAGCGGCGTGCGCTCGATCAAGGTCATCGGCGGGCGCCTGTCGCTGAACTACGAGCCGATGGACTTCCGCGGCGTCGGCCTGCACGAGGACGACCCGAAGCTGGGCTTCGCGATCGACAGCGCCCGCCGCCACCAGATCATCGCCCAGGTCAAGGAGCTCGGCGCGACCGTCATCCGCTCGCACTATCCGCTGCATCCGGAGATGTTCGAGCTCGCCGACCGTGTCGGCGTCCTCGTCTGGTCGGAGATCCCGGTCTACGGCCTGAAGACGCAGAACTTCAAGAAGCCCGAGGTGCGCCGCCTCGCCGCGCGCGAGCTCGAGCAGAACATCGTCGCCAACGGCAACCACCCCTCGATCATGCTGTGGTCGCTGGGCAACGAGCTGTCCTCGCGCCCCGGTCCGACGCAGGCGGACTACATCAAGCGCGCGACTTCCCAAGCGCACGCGCTCGATCCGACGCGCCCGGTCGGCATCGCGGTCGCCGGCTACCCCGCCGCGGGCTGCCGGCCGCAGTACGCGCCGCTGGACGTCGTCGGCGTCGGCGAGTACTTCGGCTGGTATCCGGGCCCAAACGGCCAGCTCGCCGATCGGGAGATCCTGCCCGACTTCCTCGACCAGCTGCGCACCTGCTACCCGGCCAAGGGGATCGTCGTCGACGAGTTCGGCGCCGAGGCCAACCGCTCCGGGCCCGTCGAGGAGAAGGGCACCTACGAGTACCAGCAGGACTTCGTCAACTACCACCTCGGCGTGTTCGCCACCAAGCCGTGGCTCAGCGGCGCGATCTACTGGACGATCCAGGAGTTTCGCGTGCGCCCGAACTGGGACGGCGGCAATCCGCGTCCGGACCCGCCGATCCACGAGAAGGGCCTGCTGCGCTTCGACGGCACGAAGAAACCGGCGTGGTTCGACGTCCAGCGCCTGTACGCGCAGACGCAGCAGTACGGCGCCCGCTGACGGCGCACCGTGTCCGCTACCCTTCGCCGTCGCCATGGCCTCTCAGACGACGAAGCTCTCCATCTCCCCGCGCGAGCCCGAAGGCTCCCGCGCCACGCGCCGCCTGCGCCGCAGCGGCCGCGTTCCCGGCGTCCTCTACGGCGGCGGCGGCGACCCGATCGCCTTCAGCGTCGACGCGCGCGAGCTGCGCAACGCGCTCGCCGCCCGCGGCGCCGTGCTCGAGGTCGTCGACGACGGCAGCGCCACGCCGGCGGTGCTCAAGAGCGCCCAGTACCACCCGGTTCGCGGCGAGACGATGCACGTCGACCTGCTGCGCGTGAACCTCGCCGTCGCGATCCACGCCGTCGTGGCGCTCGAGCTCGTCGGAGCCGACGACTCGCCCGGCGTCAAGGACGGCGGCGTGCTCGAGCACATCACGCGCGAGCTGAACATCGAGGCGCTGCCCGCCGAGATCCCCGAGTCGCTGACCTTCGACGTCTCGGCGCTGGAGATCAACGACACGGTGACGCTCGCCGACGTCCCGGTGCCGGCCGGCATCGTCCTGCTCGACGACCTCGACGAGACCGTCATCGTGACGCTGTCGCCGCCGCGCGTCGAGGCCGAGTCCGACGAGATCGAGGCCGAGACCGAGCGCGTCGGCGGCGCCGACGCATCCGCCGCGGCCGAGTCCGGCTCCGACTGAGCAGCGGGCTGCCGTGCGCCTGCCCGGCCGCGGCATGACCGCGCCGGTCGACTGGCTCGTCGTCGGGCTGGGCAACCCCGGCTCGGGCTACGCCGGCACGCGCCACAACATCGGCTTCGAGGTCGCCAACCGGCTCGCCGAGCGCTGGCAGCTGCCGCGTCCGAAGGCGAAGTTCAACGGCCTGCTGACGGAGGGCCGCACCGGGCCGGGCGGCCCCCGCGTCGCGATCCTGCTGCCGCAGACGTACATGAACGACGCCGGCCGCTCGGTCGGCCCCGCGCGCGGGGCCTACAAGCTCGCGCTCGAGCGCGTGCTCGTCGTACACGACGAGATCGACGTGCCGTTCGGCGACGTGCGCACGCGCGTCGGCGGCGGCCTCGCCGGCCACAACGGCCTGAAGTCGCTGAAGGCCGAGCTCGGCGGGGCGGGCTTCACGCGCGTGCGGATCGGCGTCGGGCGCCCCGACAGCACCGACCCGGAGATCGTCTCGGCGCACGTGCTCGGCGCCTTTCGCGAGCCGA
>JAWVGK010000415.1:0-6268 GCA_033855155.1 Solirubrobacteraceae bacterium
AGCTTCGATCCTGCGGGGCCACGCTGCGCTACCACGGCGACTTCGACTGGGACGGCCTGGCGATCCATCAGGCGCTCGTCCGCGACGCGGGCGTGGTGCCGTGGCGATACGACGCCAACACGTACGACCGCGCCGGTTCCGACAGCGGGGTGCCCCGGCTCATGCCCGGCCGCCGTACGGTCAGCGGCGCCCTCGCCGGAGCGCTTGCCCGCGGCGGCTGCCTCGTCCCGGAGGAGCTGGTCCTCGACGGACTGCTCGAGGACTTGCGTCGCAGCTCGTCGTCGCCTTCGCAACAGGGGATCGGCGAGGCTCAGGCGGGGTGACCGGACTGAGCTACAGGCGGTAGCCGCGGCCCTGCCAGCGGCGGTAGGCGGCGATCACCAGCCCTAGCTCGCTGCCGGCGTCGCACACGAGGTCGGAGAGCGCTACGTCGTGTGCGACGCCGTCGCGGCGCACGCTGGCCAGCAGACCCGTTCGTACGTCAGGGCCGCAGTCGATCGCCATGATCTCGACGTCGGCGCCCGCGATCGTCGCTCGTTCGCCGCGCCGCAGAGCCTCCTCGCACCGCACTGCAATCCCGACAGCTGCTCCTCGTCGTCGTGCGCGTCAACCGTCAGCTCTTCGATGAGCGCGTCGAGGTCAGCGATCGTCGTCATGCGGCGGCGGCGCGTAGCGCATCGAGGTCGGGGATCAGGCCGCGGCGTCGCGCGTCGTCCTGCATGTCTGCGGGCAGGGCGCGCGCGTCGACAATGAGGCCGTCGACCTCGACCAGCCACGCCATCGGATGTTGCTCGAGCACCGCGACGCATGTGAGGTCGGGCTCGAAGACCCCGATGCCAAGCGTCCGGTTGATCAGGCTGGCCTTGTTGGCCATCGTCGTCTTGACGACCCCGAGACGCTCGGCGAGCTGGTCGGCGGTCAGGTGCGGCGTCTGGGCGCGGTCGAAGAGGTAGTTGACCTGGCCGAGGGCGTAGATGACGCCGGCGGCCCAGATCCGCACGTCGCCGCGTGCCAGCGGCGAGGGTCGTTTGCGGGCCAGTCGCGCGATCAGCCGTTGAGCGAGCCGGCCGTATTCGGCGTCGAGGTGCTCGTCGCAGGCGGCGTCGGCGACCTGGATGATCGCCCGGGCTCGATCGAGCATGGTGGTGGGGATGCGCAGCGAGTCTACGGTCATGGGCAAATGATGCCGTCGGGTCCGGACGGTTCTCGACGGTGCCGATGGCCGGGCAGCACGAGCGACCCCGGACGCCTGCACGATCCGCGAGAATCGTGACGTGATCGGTCACGAGCCTCTGCCGCGCCACGGCGACGCGCCGGAGCATCCACAGCGCATCGGCGACACCGAGGTCGGCTACCACGATGCCGCGAGCATCCTGACGCGCGCGACCGGGTTCATGTCGGACTACGACTTCACGCTGAATCCCTACTCGGGCTGCGGGTTCGGGTGCAGCTACTGCTACGCGGCGTTCTTCAGCCGCGATCCGCAGCGCAGCGCGTCGTGGGGGCGCTGGGTGGAGGTCAAGCGCAACGCGCTCGAAAAGCTCGACCGGATGCGCACGCCGCTGGCCGGCAAGGCGATCTACATGAGCAGCGTCACCGACCCCTACCAACCGATCGAGCGTCACCTGGAGCTCGTGCGCGGGCTGCTCGAGGCGCTCGCCGAGCACCAGCCGCGGCTGGTCGTGCAGACGCGCAGCCCGCTCGTCACGCGCGACGTCGATGTCCTGCAGCGCTTCGACCACGTCCGCGTGAACATGACCATCACGACCGACTCCGACGCCGTGCGGAAGGTGTTCGAGCCGATGTGCCCGAGCAACCGCGCCCGGCTCGCCGCGATCACAAAGGTCGCGGCGTCGGGGATCGAGACGTGCGTCACGATGACGCCGCTGCTGCCCGTCGAACGCCCGGAGCAGTTCGCGCGCGAGCTGCTCGACAGCGGCGCGCGCCGGTTCGTCGTGCAGCCGTTTCACGCCGATCGCGGTCGCTTCGTCGCCGGCACCCGGGAGGCGGCGCTCACGCTCGTGCGCGAGCTCGGCTGGACGCCCGATCGCTACCGCGCCACGGTCGACACCCTGCGCGAGCATCTGCCGGTGCTGATCGAGGGGCGCGACGGGTTCGCGCCGTGAACGCGCGCATCGCCGCCGACCTCGTCGACGAGCTGCGATCCAGCAGCGTGCTGATCGATCGCACGACCGCCGAGGCGTGCCGGGACGTCATCGTCCGGCACGCAGCCCAGTGGTCGGCGTGGGAGATCGAGCGCGCGCTGGAGGAACTCGCGGGGCTCGGGCACCACCGCGACTGCACGTACGACCGGCCGAGCATCGGGGTGTCGTACGCCCTGTGGTACCACGGCAAGCGCACCCACGACGCGCTGCGGATGCTCGCCCCGCGGATCGCCCGCGTCGAAGGCTCGCTGCGGATCGTCGATCTCGGCTGCGGCACGGGAGCGACCGCCTGCGCCGTCGCGCTCGTCGTCGCCGCGCGCGAACGGGGCGGGTCGTCGGCGATCGACGAGATCGTCGTGGACGGCGTCGACTCGAGCCCCTTCATGGTCGAGGTGGCACGGGACATCTTCGCGGCGCTCGTGCGCGACACGGGCTGCCGGCGCGTTCGGGCGACGTTCCGGGCGATTGCCTGGGACGGCGTCGCGCCCGCCGCCGGCGTGCCGACCGCGATCGTCGGCGGCTACCTGCTCGACCACTCCGACGGCGCTCATGCCGACGAGATCGCGCAGCGCACGAAGGCGTTGGCCGACAAGCTGTCGGCGACGTCGATCCTGCTGAGCACCGCGGCGGGCAAGCGACCCCAGCTGCTACAAGTGCGGACGGCGCTCGAGCCCGACGAATGGCAGTCGACCGACGACTGCGAGCTCGCGCCCGAGATCGCCGGCGGCCCGCTCGGCGAGTGCCACGCGCTGCGCACGAGCTGGTACGAACGGCACGGGCTCACCGCCGAGCGGCTCTGGCGCAGCCCGCCGTCGTGGTTCAGCGATCGCCTCGCGGCTCGGCTGACGATGAGTCGCAGGTCCGGGCGCGTGGCCGCGACGCTGTTCGACGACGCGCGCGACGGCCGGCTGTACGACGCGACGCAGGCGACGGCGGCAACCCCGGAGGAGCGGCTGACGGTGATCGTCGGAGCGGCGGGGTCCGGCAAGACGATCGTGCTGAGCGAGCGGATCGCGCGCACGATCGCCGCCGCCCGACGCTCGGAGCCTGCGCCCGTCGTCCTCGTGACGGCGTTCAACAAGGCCGTCGTCGATCTGATCGCCGCGGAGGTCGTGCGCTCGCTCGAGGCGACGGACGGCGTCACGCTCGAGCACCGGATGCACCGCGAGGGTCACCACGGGCTCGTCGTCGTCGTGGGTGGGCGCGCCGCCCACGTCGAGCTCATGAACCGCGACCGGCTTCCCGGCCGCGTGTTCGGCGTCGGGCAGATCCAGGGCGAGCTCAAGGGAGACTGGTGGAAGCGCGAGATCGAGCGGCGCTCCGCCATGCTCGGCGCCGCCGACAGGGAGCTCGTCGCGAGGCTCGGTCACGACTTCCTCGAGGACGAGTTCGAGCGCGTCATCTACGGACTCGCCTGCTTCGAGATGGCGCAGTACGCGGACGTCGACCGCGTCGGTCGGGTGACGCCGCTGGCGAAGGGCGGGACGCGGGAGGTCGTCTGGCGCCTGCTGATGGAGCCACCGATCGAGTCCTACGTCAACCAGCGGCTCAAGGCGTACCGGACGCACGAGCCGGCCGTGACGCGGGCGTGCCCCGCGGCGCTCGCGAGGAGCTGGACGCACGTGTTCGTCGACGAGTGCCAGGACTTCACGCGCAGCGACATCCGGCTGCTGGCGCGCGTGCCGCGGGACCCGCGCAACCTGTGCATGGTCGGCGACGCGTCGCAGGCGATCCACCTCGGCCGCTCGTACAGCCGACCCGGCATCGCCGGCGCGCAGTGGAAGGTGCACCTGCTCGAGGGGTCATACCGGCTGCCGCTGCGCGTCTGCGAAGCGCTGCAGCCCCTGGCTCGGGACATCCGCAGCTCGCACGTCGCGTCGCGGGTCGAGGACGAGCTCGACACCGTCCTGCTGCGGTCGCGCAAGGCCGCGGTCGCGGGCTTCCGGCCGATCGTGCTGACCGGTGGCGAGCACCTCGCCGACCAGCTCGGCGACGTCCTGCGCGCCTACGTCCGCGCGGCGGAGGGGCAGCGCCTGCTGGCCGCCGACTGCGGCCGGCGCACCCGCGAGGCCGTGGGCCGCGCCGCCCGCGACCGCTCGTGGACGGTCGAGGAGGGCGACATGCGGCGCTACAAGGGACTCGAGTGGCCGTGTGTCGTGGTGACCGACGAGCGGCGCCCGTGGCGCGACACGAGCGAAGCCGCGAGCGAGCGGCTGTTCACGGCGATGACGCGGACGACCGCGCTGCTCGTGATCGTCCTGTGGGAGGACGGGGACGCGGACACGGCGGCGCTCCTGCGACGGCTGGACGGCGAACGCCTGCTGTTCTGGGACGAGGCGGCGAGCGCCGCGTTCCGGCGTGCCGGGCGAGCAGGCGGCGCCTCGCGCGCGGTCGCGTAGAGCGCCGCCCGTCAGCGAACGGTGAGCGTGCCGCGCATCCCCTTGCCGTAGTGGCCGGGGATGTTGCAGACGTAGACGTACGTGCCCGCTTCGAGGTCGAAGGTCGCGCTCTTGGACGCGCCGCCCGCCGTATCGCCGATCTCGCCGATCGCGTCCTTCTCGCTGACCCGGCCGCCGGAGACCTTCAGGCCGTCGGCCTTCGTAGAGGTCCGCAGCACAACCAGCTCGTGGCCGTCCTTGCCGGCGTTCTTCATCGTGATCGTCAGCTTGCCGGGCTTCGCGGCGAGCGTGGAGGGGTCGAAGGCGAACTCGCTCGCGGTGACCGCGAGCTTGGCGGCACCGCCGCGCGGGCCGTCGTCGGAGGAGCCGCATCCGCCGAGGGCGACGGCCGCCGCGACGGCGGGAGGTACGAGAAGGGCGAGGCGCATGCGAAGCTCCTTCGGACGGGACGGCCCGGTGGGAGAGCCGGCGGGATCGGAAGACTCGCACAGCCGCGGTCGCAGTCTCAATGCGACCTTCGTCGCAGTGGCGACCGGTGGCGCTCAGCCCGCACCGTCGGGGCCGAGGCCGTGGCGCTCGGCCCACAGCGCGGCCTGCGTGCGGTCGGTGACGCCGATCTCGCGGAAGATCCGCGTGAGGTGCGACTTGACGGTCTTCTCGCTGATCCCCAGGCGCCGCGCGATGAGCTTGTTCGGCAGGCCCGCGACGAGCTGCGCGAGCACCTCGAGCTCGCGTGCCGAGAAGGCGGCGAGCGGGTCGGGCTGCGCGCGGGCGTTGAGGATCGTGCGCGCCGCCCGCGGGTCCAGCGGGGACTCGCCGCGCGCGGCGGCGCGGATGCCGTCGGCGACCTCGTTGGACGAGGCGTCCTTGAGCAGGTAGCCGCAGGCACCCGCCTCGAGCGCGCCGAGGATCCGCGGGCGGTCCGAGAACGACGTCAGCACGAGCACGGCCGTACCCGGGTGCTCGGCGGTGATCTGCCGCGTCGCCTCGATGCCGTCGAGGCGCGGCATGTCGAGATCCATCAGCACGACGTCGGGCGCGCCGTCGCGGCAGCGCGCGACCGCCTCCTCGCCGTCGGCCGCGACGCCGGCGAGCTCGATGTCCGGGAGCGCCTCGATCAGTCGGCCGAGCCCGTCGCGGATGACGCCGTGGTCGTCGGCGATCAGCACGCGGATCATGGCTGCGCGTCGCGCCGGGGAAGCATCGCGTCACATCTTGCACGGTCCGGCGGCGCGGGCGCGCTCGCGACCGGTGTCGCATGCTCGGTGCCGCCCGGCTACGGTGTCCGCCACCCCTCCAGGAGACCGCTCATGTCCGACATCGCCAAGCGTCCCAATCGAACGCCGCGCCGCGTGCGCGAGAAGCGCGCGCTGCAGCTCATCACCATCGGAGGCATTGCGGCGACGGTCGCCGTCGTCGGCTTCCTGCTGGCCCTGTTCACGAGCTTCCCCGGAAGCATCGTGCTGCTGGCAGCGATCGTCGCCGTCGTCTGCGGCGTGCTGTTCAAGCGGATGACCTCGCCCTGATGGCGACCGCCGTCGATCGACTGCGCGGCACGCAGGCGACGTGGCCGGTCGCGTCGGGCTCGCTGCTGCTCGGCTTCGCCGTCGCACAGGCGACCGGCGTCCGCCCGCTCGGCGGCGTCGTGCTCGCGCTCGGCGCGGGCTGGTGCGGGCTGCGCTGGCTGCGCAGCGTCGGCGCCGC
>JAWVGK010000416.1:0-4828 GCA_033855155.1 Solirubrobacteraceae bacterium
GACCACGCGATCACCGCCGCGGCCGCGACGATCGCGGCGCCGCCCAACGCCTGCGCCGCGGTGATCGGCTCGCCCAGCCAGGCCGCGGCGAGCACGACCGCCGACAGCGCCTCGAGCGTCATGACGACCGCCGTGTGGCTGGCGCCGATCCGCGCGAGCGCCGCGAACGTCAGCGCGAACGCCGCCGCCGTCGAGACGCCGTAGGCGGCCAGCGCGAGGAGATGGCCGCTGGGGACGGCGATCGTCTGGCCGGCGACGCCACGCGCCAGCGACGCGGCGGCGGCGCCGACCGCGACCCAGCACCCCGCCGTCATCGCGTTCGTGCGCCGGCCGAGCTGGCGCCCGACGACGAGGTAGACCGCGTACGCCGCGGCCGAGCCGAGCGCCAGCAGGACGCCGGCGTCGCTGATCGAGACGTCGCTGCCGGCCGCGACGACGACCGCCGTCCCGGCGATCGACAGCGACAGCGCGAGCGCCGTCGCCCCCGTCAGCCGCTCCGCGCCGCGCGCGAGCTCGATCACCGTGACGATCGCCGGATAGGCGTAGAACAGCAGCACGCAGGCGGCGGCGGTCCCGCGCTCCAGCGACAGGTAGAAGAGCGTCGACTCGAGCGTGTAGCCGACGGCGCCGAGCGCGACGATGCGACCCCACTCGCCGCGCAGCGGTCGCAGCGGCGCGCCGCGCACGACGAGCAGCGCCGCGAGCACCGCGGCCGCGATCGCGAAGCGCGCGCCGAGCGCCGTCGCGGAGTCGACGCCCGCGCCGGCGAGCGCGCGGCCGATGACCGTCGCCACGCCGTAGGCGACCGCACCGATCGCCGCCAGAAGGACGCCGGCGATGCGCGCGCCGCGGCGCGGCTCAGCTGCCGCGGCCGGCATCCGTCACGGCGTCGATCGCCGCCGCGAAGCGCTCGCGCTCGTCTTCTCGCGGCGCGACGATCCGCAGCGCGTCCGGGGCGACGCCGTGCGCGCGGCCAAGGACGCGCACGCCGATCCCGTGGTCGCGCAGGACGCCGGCCACCTGCTGCGAGCGCTCGCTGAAGGCGTACTGGAAGTGCACGTTGGCGTTGGCGCGCAGGTCGAGCCCAGGCACCGCGTCGAGGACGCCGGCGAGCCAGCGGTTGTCGTCGTGCATCCGCGCGCGCGTCTCGTCGGCCCAGTCCCAACCGTGGCGCACGGCGGCGCACGCGATCGTGACGTCGATTCCCGACAGGCCCCAGTTCTCCTGGCGCCCGAAGAGCGCGACGAGGCGCTCGCGATCCCTGCACCAGGCGACGCCCGCGCGGCACGCGGCGATCCCGTAGAACTTCGACGTCGAGCGCAGCACGACGACGTTCGGCTCGTCGCAGCCGATCACCGAGCGGCTCGCGGGGTCGGGCGCGAAGTTGACGTAGGACTCGTCGACGACGAGCGTGCGGTCCGGATGCGCCGCGGCCAGCGCGATCAGCCCGTCGCGATCGAGCAGCACCCCGGTCGGGTTGTGCGGGTTGGACAGGATCACCACCCGCCCGGCAGACAACGCGGCGTCGATCTGCTCGAGCGACGGCAGCTGGTCGCCGGCGACGCTGAAGCCGGCCGTCGGGAACGCCTTGAGGTAGTCGGTGTAGGCCGGCAGCGGGACGACGACGTCGCGCTGGTCGAGCTCGCGGCCCATCGCCCAGATGAACTCGCTCGCACCCCTGCCGGCGACGAGCTCGCGCGGATCGACGCCGACGGCCCACTCGTAGACGTCCTTCAGCCGCTGCTGCGCGTCGTAGGGGTGCAGCAGGATGTCGGTGGCGTCGATCGAGCGCAGCGCCTGAAGGCCGGCGGGCGCCGGGCCGTAGCGGTTCACGCATGTGCTGAGATCCATCGTCACGCCGCGGCTGGGATCTCCACCCTGCGCGCCGAAGTCCGTCGTGCTGGCACTTCTGATCTTCGTGATCATGCCCGTCCCCCCGCCGACCGTTGGTTTGCCGCTCCTGTGCGCGAACCTATTCGCGCCGCGAGGCGGCGTCTGTGCGGTTTGACACGTAGTACGTCGCCGCGCGCCGTCAGCGCGCCCGCGCGCGCTCGTACGCGACGCCCATGCCGATTCGCTGGATCGTCGGCGGATGCGTCCCGACGAGGAACGTCACCCAGCTCGGCGGGTCGGGGTCGGACAGGTTGCGCACGGCGATGCGCTGCTCGAAGGAGATGAACGGCTTCGGCTGCTCGGTGGCCCGCAGCGCGAAGGAGTCCGCGCGCGCCTCGATCGCGCGGCTGTACTGGTTGGAGATCACGGTCAGCGACGTCACCATGATCGTCGCGCTGAGCGCCAGCGCCGGCAGCATCGCCGGCCCGGGCGCAGCCTCGCCCGGCGCCAGGCGCTCGCTCAGGCGCGCGACGGCGAGCATCCCGAACGGCGCCACGAGCGCGAGGTACAGCAGGCCCCACGGGATGTCGTCGTAGTGCACGTGGCCGAGCTCGTGCGCGACGACGAGGCGCAGCTCGTCGCGCGAGAAGCTCTCGATCAGCGTGTCGTACAGCACCACGCGCTTCGTGCGCCCGAGGCCGGTGACGTACGCGTTGGCGGCCGTCGTGCGGCGGCTGGCGTCGATCTCGTAGACCTCGCCTACCTCGACGCCGGCCTTGCTCGCGAGCTCGAGCACGTCGGCGCGCACCTGTCCCGCCGGCAGCGCCTTGAACGTGTTGAAGAGCGGGTCCAGCACGACCGGGCCGGCGTAGATCGTGATCGCGCCGAACGCGACGACGAGTGCCGATCCGGGGATCCACCAGTGGCGCGGGAAGCGCCGCACGAGCGCGATCCCGGCGGCCGCGCCGGCGCCCGCGATGACGCCGCCGATCCCCCACGAGATCGCGCTGTCGCGGGCGTAGCCGCTCCAGGACTGGGTGTTCAGCCCGTAGTCGCGAGCGCGCTCGCGGCCGGCGACCTTCAGCGGCGCGACGGCGATGCCGATCGTCACCGACAGCGCCGCGCCCGTCACCGCCGCGGCCAGCAGCGGGCGCCGAAACGGGCCGCCCAGGCGGCGCGGAGGGCGCGCGACGAGCAGCGCCAGCACGCCGATCTGGATCGCGAGCGCACCCCCGTAGAGCGCGAGCTGCGGACCGTTGTAGTCGCGTGCGCGCTCGATCTGCGAAGCGCTGAAGTACGATTCCGCACGCACCGGCGCAGGCTCGACGAGGCCTGCCCTGGGGCGCAGGAGGACGACGGCCACCTCCGCGACCACGACGGCTGCGGCGATCGCCATCGGCCAGCGCAGGCGTCCCCGGTCCACGATCGAACTCTACGAGATGCAGGTCGCGATCCTCTCCGACATCCACGGCAACCGGCACGCCTTCGAGGCGGTGCTCGCCGACGCCGCGAGCTCCGCCGCCGAGGAGCTGTGGTGCCTCGGCGACCTCGTCGGCTACGGCGCCGAGCCCGACGCGTGCGTCGAGCTCGCGCGGCGCCACGCCGCGATCTGCCTGGCCGGCAACCACGACCTCGGCGTCACGGGCGAGATCGGCCTCGAGGAGTTTTCGACGGGTGCGGCGCTCGCCGCGCGCTGGACGCAGGAGACGATCACCGACGCGAACCTCGAGTTCCTGCGCGCGCTGAGCCCGTTCGGCGAGGAGGCGGGCATCGGCCTGTACCACGCGAGTCCGCGCGATCCGGTCTGGGAGTACGTGCTGAGCGCGCTGCTCGCGGAGCTGTGCTTCGACGTGCAGCGCCAGCGCGTCGCGCTGATCGGCCACTCGCACGTCGCGCTGTCGTTCGTGCGCCGGGAGGGCGACATCGCCTCCGGCGAGCCGCGCCGCGACGGCGACGCGCTCGACGTCGGCGCCGGCGAGTGGCTGCTGAACCCGGGCTCCGTCGGGCAGCCGCGCGACGGCGACCCGCGCGCCGCGTGGCTGCTGCTGGACCTCGACGCGCAGCGCGCGAGCTGGCGCCGCGTGCAGTACGACGTCGCCGGCGCCGCGGCCGCGATCCGCGCCGCGCGGCTGCCCGACTCGCTCGCCGAGCGCCTTGGATACGGTCAGTGAGGATGCGCCGGCCACTCCCACAGCTCGCCGCGCTCGCGCTCGGCGTCGGCGCGGCGCTGCTCGTCGCCTGCGGCGCCAGCACGAAGGGCGGCATCCCCGCCGCCAGCGCCGGCGAGCTCAAGAGCCAGATCGACGACGTCCAGCAGGCGGTCGACAGCGGCCGCTGCGACGAGCTCGACGGCCAGCTGCGCCAGGTCGACGACGGCGTCAAGGGGCTGCCGGCGACCGTCGACGCACGCCTGCGCGCGAGCCTGCGCGACGCGGCCGACCGCCTGCGCCGCGAGGCCGTCAACGAGTGCGACGCCGGCGCGGCGACGACGGCGACGACGACCGAGCCGGTCGAGACGCAGACCGAGCCTCCCGAGACGACGACCGCCCCGACCGCGACGCAGACCGTGACGGTGCCGGAGACGACGACGGCCCCGACGACGACCGCTGCGCCGCCGGTGACGACGCAACCGCCGCCGGACGAGCCCCCGCCGGCCGAGCCGGCGCCCGCACCCCCGCCCGCTCCGCCCGCAACGCCGGGTGGCGGCGCGACGCCCGACTACGGCGACGGCGACGGGACGACGCCGTGATGAGCGACTCGCTGATCGCCGGTCGCTACGAGCTCGGCGAGCGGCTGGGCTACGGCGGCATGTCGACCGTCCAGGTCGCCGTCGACCGCCGCCTGGAGCGCCAGGTCGCGATCAAGCTGCTGGCCGAGCACCTCGCCGACGACAGCCAGTTCATCTCGCGCTTCAAGCGCGAGGCGCTGGCGGCGGCGCGGCTCGTGCACCCGAACATCGTGCAGGTCTTCGACTTCGGCTTCGACGAGCCCAGCG